>JBLHNZ010000013.1:0-19714 GCA_047623245.1 Oceanicoccus sp.
GGGAATCAGCCTTGGGAATTGTGTACTAACTAGTGCCCATCCAGAAACAGTGTCATTGCGAGAAGCGTAGCGACGCTGCAATCTTGGGTGTTAGAATTAGTACATAACTATCAATGCTTTAAAGAATCAGATTGCCGCGCTAACGCTCGCAATGACAGTGCTTCATAGTTTCTCGATAGGCACTAACAAAGCCATGAAGCGGAAGCGAACGATTATTGCTCGTGGAATCGCTTGGCATTTAAACAGTGGGATTTTCTATGGCTAAATTTGGTTTTGGTTCTGTTTTATTCGTTTTAGTTGTAGTTTCTTTAACGTCTTGCAGTAATAAAGAGGTCTATGAGTCTATTCAGGGAAGCCGTAAGCTTGAATGCCAAAAGTTGCCGCCAAGACAGTTTGATGCGTGTTTAGAACAACATGGTGAAAGCTACGAGTCCTATGAAAGAGATCGCAAAGAGATTCTCGATGAACCTCGGTAGCGAATTTTTGCTACGCGGATAACGTTTGTCAAATAGACGGATAGTGGTGAAGAAAAATCTGTAGCCGCAAGGTTTGGTCAAACTGACGAGCCTCGGCGTGCACTGTACGATGACCCATGAGCTAATAAGGAGGTGTACCGATAATGTAGGCGCCTTCGCCACATAATGACGTGGGGTGTCTTATCTTAATGGTGATGACGGTATATTGATGTTTTGATATTGTCGGTATGAAATATTCCCCAGTCAGATTTATCTGAGATTTTTCTAACCGATATGGATAGAACCAAAAATAAGGATAGAACCAAAAATAAAGATAGAACCAGGAAACAAACACAAAGTGAATATTATATGTTGAAATATATATTGTGGGACAATGATGGTGTCTTAGTTGATACCGAGTATTGGTATTTTAAATCAACCCAGCGTGCCTTAAATGAACTTGGTGTGGAATTACCAAAATCGACCTACCTAAATTATATGTCGCAAGGAAAATCTTGCTGGGATATGTTGATAGATACGGGTGTCGACCTCACTACAATCGAGAGTAAGAGAAAAGAGAGAAATGTATATTATCAACAATATCTCCGCACGGAAAATATTCAGATACAGGGTGTCATTAAAGTGCTTCAGGAGCTTTCCAGAACTTACAAAATGGGAATAGTGACTACCTCAAGGCGCGCCGATTTTTCTCTAATTCACAATAGTAGCGGCATTGTTCAGTTTATGGATTTCATTATTTGCCGAGAAGATTATTCGATATCAAAGCCTGACCCAGAGCCGTATCTCTGCGGACTAAAGAAGTTTGCTGCCAACACATCTGAAGTTGTGGTGGTAGAAGATTCTCAGCGGGGATTACAGTCGGCAATCGCGGCTAAAATCGATTGTGTCATTGTACACAATGAGTTCACTAAAACGCATAACTTCAGTGGTGCGAAGTACCGTGTTAAAAACTTGGCCCAGTTGCCAAAGCTACTGAGCACACTATAGTCCTCTCACTTGGGTAAATAGAACGGCATTCATTTTTTGATTTTGATTTTGATTTAGTCCATGGCTAATTTTGAAAGGGACTGCTGAAGGATCGATATTTTTTTGAGATGGGCTTTGTATATCAAATATCAATCAGCGAACTTCGATAACTCGTCAACGACATTATTCATGTCGAGGTAAAAATGTCGTATTCGAAAACAGAAAAATCATCTATATCACTAAGTTTAGATCGGACGGTTGATACATCGATACCCGAAGCGTTGAAAACGCTCGAGCTATACACTATTTGGAGAGCCTCGCCGTCTTTAAGCGAAATAATAGACCCTTTCAGTTTTCCTCAGCGGGTGGCGGTTTATCGTCTATTGCTAGAAGCTACGAACGTCGATGGATTATTTGGCGCAGATAACGCCGGTAACCCGCTTTGGGGGTTGCTCTTTCAATTGCATTGGCAGCAAAAAACTTGTCGCCTGGACCCAGTGGGCAAGTCGAAAAGCAGTATTGATGAAAATTCGCCTTGGGGTTATGGCAATTTCTCACTGTGTATTATTCCGTTGCTCGGCGCCGTTCGAGCCGGAACAGTAAAGGACTTCTCTATTGCAAAGCCTGTTTGCGCAAGTCGTTTTGACTACGCCTATGGCGAGTCACAAGCGTCTAGGTTTGTTCCCGATAAGTTGCACTCAGGAGCTCTCGCCTGGGAAGATTTTTTTCGCGCTGTTAATCAAGCAAAATTGGGTGATGATAGTGAGCATTTAAGAATGTTATTGTGGCGAGCGCACAAAATTTGTCTCGACGTGATAGCAGAGCGCCTGGAGGAAATCGAAGCTACATTAGTCTCCACAGAAGAGTTTAGCTTTTTGCAGGGTTGGTGCCGTATGGTCGATTACTTGTGGGCTGCGGCTTGGCCCACAGATTTTCACTTTATGGTAGAGAGAGGTTCAGACGCGTTGCCGGGGAAAATGCTCGAGCGCGCCGATTTGTCAGACATCAGCACGGCCTTGCCTGCGAGTGTTCAGAAAACAGTGGCCGGTATTATTGCTTTGGAAAGCACGTCGAAAATTCGTCATCGCTTTAACCTGTGGCTGTGGCGCCGAATTATGCGTAACCGCAACGCGCGCGCTGATGTCGTTGTGTTATTGGATGCGGTGTTTAATCCGAGCAAAGGCAATCTAAAAGAACGAAAACAACTTTTTCGGTACTTGTTGTAGTCCGCGTATTGGTTCTTGGCTATTACTTCTCTCAAAGGCCAGGTGTCATCTTATGACGAATGATATACTCAGCAGTGCAGTCTTTTCTGTTTTTCAGAGTTGCAGGCTCCTTGTAAACAGGGCATTCTAACGGGCTTTATGAAAATATTAAGGGGGAAAACCGATTTATGAATAATACACTGCAAACTACCGAGCGGAGTCTTCCCGACTGGTTTGAGACGTCTCTCGAAGCTCCATGCCAGCCCGGTGAAACGACGGTGGACGGATGTAAAATTAATTTTCTGACGTGGGGGGAGAAAGGCAAGCCGGGTCTTGTCCTGCTACATGGTAGCAACGCGAACCTCGAATGGTGGCGTTTTATTGCGCCGATGTTGTCCGATCATTTTAGAGTCGTGGCCATGGATTCTTCCGGTTCTGGAAACAGCGGCTGGCGTGAACAATACTCTGGCGCAATGTTTGCCCAAGAAGTGATGGCCGTTGCCGAAGCAGCCGGTCTTGGAGATAAGCCCTATGTGGCGGGTCATAGTTTTGGCGGTTTTGCTACTCTCGAAGCTGGACACTTGCACGGAGGTGAACTGGGGGGCGTGATATTGGTAGACTTCGCCGTACAACCAGACGCTATGCGTGACGAATTTTTGGAGATGCGAGCCGAAAGGTTAAAGGCACCTTTGAGGCCGACGCGAGTATACCTAGACAAAGCTGCAGCGTTGGCGAGATTTCGGTTGGTACCGGCGCAACTCTGCAAGCATGATTTTCTTATCGATTATATTGGGGAGCAATCTATTCGGGAAGTCGAGGGAGGTTGGACTTGGAAATTCGATCCTGCGATGTTTAGAAACTTAAATATGGAAGACAGCTCAAAATTGTCACAAACAGAAAAACTGCTAAATCTTAAGTGTCATGCGGCTTTTATTATGGCGGCAGAGAGTATGGATTATACGGCGCAAGCCGCCGAGTATACCCGTGAACTATGCCAAGGGATAATTCCTGTATTTGATATTCCCGATACGTACCATCATCTTATGTTTGATGAGCCGATTGCCGTTGCTATGGCGATAAAGGCAACACTATTGGCATGGAACTGTGGCTAAGCGCAATTCAATACGGGTATAGATGTGCCGTCTTGTTGGAATCGATTCTTCGAACGATACTGCCCCCGAAATTTAAAAGCGTTTTTTCGGCGAATAGACAAATTGACTATTCAAGTTGATTCACAGCCGTATATTCACTAATTTTAACTAAGGGGCAGTTTATGTCAGTATCTCGTCGTAGTTTCTTCCGTGCTGCAGTTAGTGCTGCGGTCCTAGTTCCGGGTTTGAGTGCCTGCGTTTCCGATGGTAAAACAATCTTGAATGCAGTTGCCTTTGATCATGGTGTTGCGAGCGGCGACCCCTTACAAGACCGTGTTATTATTTGGACTCGCGTCAACACTTCCGCTGTAATTATAGAAGTGAGCTGGGAAGTGGCGACAGATGCAACATTCGCCGTGATCATTGCCAGTGGCACATTGTTAACAGATGATAAACGCGATCACACGGTAAAAGTGGACGTGACCGGACTCGCTACCGATAGTGAGTATTTTTACCGGTTCAATTGCCAGAATATATATTCGATAGTAGGTCGTACCAAAACCTTGCCGGACGGTAGTCCTGAGCAGTATTCTCTGGCGGTGGTATCCTGTTCAAATTTCCCGCAAGGGTACTTCAACGCTTACCAATGTGTGGCCCAGCGCGATGATGTTGATGTCGTTTTGCATTTGGGGGACTACATCTATGAATACGCTAACGGTGAATACGGTGATGGAACCGCTCTGGGGCGCGTGCCGCGACCGAACCGAGAAACGGTTAGCCTTGCCGATTATCGGGAGCGTTATGCCTGTTATCGCGAAGATGAAGATTTGATGGCAGCCCACGCAAGACACCCTTTTATTGTTGTCTGGGACGACCATGAATTTGCCAATAATACCTGGATTAAAGGAGCAGAAAATCATGGGCCGGACGAAGGTGATTGGACGGAGCGGCGCGCTGCCGCAACACAGGCCTATTTTGAATGGATGCCGATTCGAAAAACGTTAAGTGATAGACAGCAGCGAATTTATCGTAGTTTCCAATTCGGCGATCTATTCGATTTAATTATGTTAGATACACGCAGCGTCGGGCGCGATCAGCAGCTGGAGCGTGAGGAAGTTGAGTTAATAGAGGCTAAAGAACGTAGCCTTTTAGGTACGACTCAAGAGTATTGGCTGGCTGGAGAATTAGCTGCATCAAAAGAAAGTAATACTTTGTGGCGAGTGTTGGGACAGCAGGTCGTTATGAGTCAGGTATTTAACCGCAAAGGACAACTGGCTAACGCTGATGCTTGGGATGGTTATCCCGCCTGTCGGCAGCGTATTTACGACCAATTGGAAAGAGAAAACATTCGAAACAATGTTGTACTAACGGGCGATGTACATTCGTCGTGGGCGAACGATCTCGCCCCCAACCCTTTTGATGCTGCCCGTTACAACGCCAAAACCGGCGAGGGGAGTCTGGCTGTTGAATTTGTTACACCTGCAGTAAGTTCGCCGGGCATAGAGAAAAGAGCAGAGGCAGACGAAACGGCTCTAGCTCTCGTCAACAAGCATCCACACATAAAATATACCGATTTGTGGCACCGAGGTTATTTGATTGTAGAGATTAATCGTCAGCGTGTTGTCGGCCATTGGTATCATCTCGATACCGTGGTGGAGCGCTCGACAAAAGTCAGTCTCGCGAAACGCTTTGCGACTAACCTCGACGAACCCGGACTGCGTGAATTACCCAATAATTAGGATCAGTTCTGAACTGGCGAAAAAAGGAGGCGCTGCAGTAATAAATAGTCCTGCTTTCTCAGTTGTAGAATCACCTTAAAATTGCGGCTAAACGTCCAGAGCAGCCATGCGTGCTATTTCCGAACGGTATCACGCCGGCAGCCGAGTTAGCATCGCTCATTCTCCTCAGTCCAGATTATGAGGAATGCTATTCGTGCTACTCCAGGTGTTAATCCCTGCAGAAAGCGGCAAGGTCTCTAGCCGTATCACGGCTAATGTCCGGGCAGCTCATTGGAAAAATTTCCGTCCCGTGGACTGTGCCCATTATTTGTCTGCAGCGAGCAGGCACGCCCGCTTCCAGAAGTAATCGATAGAACCCTATACCTTCATCGCGAAGCGGGTCGCACTCATTGACACTGATAACCGTCGGTACTAAGCCCGTTACTTCTTCCTTTGTTGCAAAGCCGGGCCACGCTAGCGGGTTTCCTTCATGAAATGCTTCGATGCCATAGGCCATAGCACCTGTATTGTTGTGTAGATCCAGCAAAATCCCATTATTTTCTGTTGAGGATGGGTTTTTTTCAAGGGGCCATTCTCCGGCGATGTACGGACAGAGTGCGTACAAGCCTTTGATAAGATTCATGTTGCCATCTTGCTTCAGTTTTAATCCGGTAGCTAAAGTAAGATTGCCACCGCCGCTTTCTCCCGCGATGATTATCCGCGTGGGGTCAATTTTTAGTAGTGAAGCGTTTTGATGAACCCATTTTAAGCCCGACACACAATCGTTGAGGCCGGCAGGAAATGGCGCTACTTCAGGCACCGATGAGGCGGTTAGCGCATTGCGAAAATCAATCATGGCAACAGCGATGTTGTTGGCCGCAAGAATTTTCCCCCATGCGCGGTAGTTGCCGTCATAGCAGGACATGACCATCATGCCACCACCGTGAATGTAGTAAACACAGGGTAAAATCTCGTCATTGTCGGGGCGAATATATTGAATATTGATCGTATTGCCGTCCGGTTCCGAGATCAGTGTTTCGGTTCGGATAGTTAGACCCTTAGAGGGCGCAATGTCCTCGGTATCACACATTTCCATAAAACCTTTGAGCATCTCGTCTCGCGCCTTTGCTTCGTCGCTATTGGCCGCTTCCAGCATCAGTTCGCGACTGGCAACGTCTTCGCTGTTGCCAGTGAAATCCATCTCCCCAAAAATGGCTTTTATACGGGGATCGATTCTAGGGTCAGTGGTTATTTTGGACATGGGATTCCTCGGTTTCAATTTATTTTGTTGTGCGTATATTGTCGTGCGAAAAGCAATTTACAATTCGGCGGACGCTCTAACGAAACCGTCTCATGAAAATATGGGACTGACAAGTCGCTTGAGAGTTTCCGGCTTTCTACCGATTAATTTAACACAATTTCTTTGTGTGGTTAAGGTGTCAGTCGTCGACGGTGACGATCTAGAGAGTGTTCGCAAAAAGTGTTTAATTTAGCTATGCTTATTGCTATTAATGGTGAGGACAAGTCTGAAATGGTCGATAGGATTCCCAAAAAAGAACCGCTGGAAATTGAAATTGCAGCTCTACGTGCAGAAAACAAAGAACTGCACAATCGCCTGCAAGCTAGCGCGCCCTATGACGACAATGCTTTTATCAATTTTTGGCAATTACAGCTGCAAGGAAAACCTAACAGCGATCTTATTACTCAGGCTTTTACTGCCATGTGCGAGCGTTTGGACTGCGATCTGGCACACGTTCACTTTTACGATGACGAGAAAAAGTCATTTTCCGCACGCATAGGCTACCCCGCTATTCGCAACAGTTTGCAGACCATAAACGATTATTCTGTTCGAGAGTATCCTTGGTCGATCTCGCAGTTGATGAAAGGAAAGACGGTTATTCATTCGGATCTCAATGATATGCCTGCTGAAGCGGCTCAAGATCAAAAAGTGTATCGCAGCCTTAATCTTCGAGCCAACATGAATGTTCCGATCATTGTTAACCGTCGTTTGTATGCGGTGGTCTCTGTTGGCGTGTATTCTCTGCCAAGGCAGTGGCTCGATAGCGATATACAACTACTACGTCGATCCGCAAAATTGCTTTATCGGGTTTTGTCTGAAGATTTGACCGCCTATAAAAAAACTCGCATTGCAGAGTTGCTCGATTCAGTCGTACAGTTAAGTGAAATCGGTTATTGGGTTTGGGAACAGCGTAATGAATTCACCACCACGGGCGGTGATCTTAGTAATATTGAAGAAGGGAATACACCGGGCTTATTGAATGCATTTGCGGCACTTCATCCCGATGACCGGGCGTCGGCAGAAAAACAATTTGCTGCCTGCCGAAATCGCAGTATCAATTCGGAAGGGCGATATCGATCACGGGATGTAAGCGGAAACTGGAGATGGTATCGCCTAAAGTTAAAGGCACTGGCTTCCGATGAGAACGGGCGGGCTTCTCGCGTCGTTGGCGTATTTTCTGACATCACTAGTTTTATTGAACAGCAGCAATTACTTGAGGACGCGCGGGATAAGGCTGACCAGGCCAATAGTGCAAAAAGTAACTTTCTGGCCCGCATGAGTCACGAAATTCGAACGCCAATGAATGCCATTATTGGGATGTCCTATTTAATGTCGGATACAGGTCTGACCCAGCGGCAACACGAATATCTCGACAGTATTTCTGTGTCGGCGAACGATTTGTTAAAAATAATTAACGATATTTTGGACTTCTCCAAAATCGAAGAAGGTAGGATTGAAGTTGATATTCACGAATTTGACCTCGATACAATACTTGATCAAATTGCCTGTATGTTTGATGTTCACAATGCTGATAACAACTTGGAAGTCATTTTCGACGCAGAAAAAAACGTACCGAATAGGCTTTTGGGAGACGGAGAGCGCGTCAAGCAAGTTCTCATTAATCTCATGACGAATGCAGTCAAGTTTACCGAAGCCGGCAATGTCATACTGCAGGTTAAGTTGCAACAAGCGCGCGATGAAGAAGTTATTCTTGATTTCAGTGTTTCCGACTCTGGTATCGGTTTAACTGATGAGCAGCAATCGGCTTTGTTTCAGCCTTTCGTGCAAGGAGACGAGTCGACAACTCGCAGATATGGCGGCACTGGGCTTGGGTTATCGATTAGCAAGGGTCTTGTCGAAATGATGGGAGGACGAATATCAGTGAGTAGTGAATATGGTGAAGGCACTGTATTCTCTTTCCACTTGCCGTTTTCTCTTGGCGCAAAGGAGAGAAATTTGAGTGCAATTACGGCAACGGACCTCCAGAAAATGCATGCACTCGTTGTCGATGATAACAAGGAGGCACGAGACGCCATGTCTCGTTCCGTATCCTCGCTCGGGTTGCTGACAGATAGCACAGACAGTGGTTCTTCAGCTATTGATATGGTGTTAAATACACCGCAAAACTCTAAACAAAAGTATGATGTTATATTTATGGACTACCGTATGCCAGAAATGGACGGTATAACGGCCGCCGGATTAATAAAAAGTAAGGTGGGCGAAAACTCTGTACCGCTGGTTATTATGGTGACTGCCAGTGATTACAGTGTCTTGAAAAACGATACATTGAAATCGGTTGATGCCTTTTTGAATAAGCCTGTTAGTCGATCACGAATTTTTGATACGCTTGTCGGCTTGTACGCGAAAGAAATCAGCGTAAGCGACGAGAAAATTGCAGTGACAGCGGACGACCGAATATTAAACGGCATCAAAGTGTTATTGGTGGAAGATAATGTCGTCAATCAAAAAGTTGCAGTCGGTATGTTGGGGCGAAAGGGCTTGTCAGTTGATGTTGTGTTTAACGGCGCTGAGGCGCTGGAGATGCTAAATAAAAAAGCGAGCGGCGATTATGATCTGATTCTTATGGATATGGAGATGCCTGTGATGGATGGCGTTACTGCTACGAAAGAAATTAGATGTCTTCCTGAATGGCAGGGAATCCCTATTCTAGCGATGACTGCAAATGCGATAAAAGGCGACCGCGAGCGTTGTCTGGAAGCGGGCATGAACGGCTATATCAGCAAACCGATCTCGCCCCGTGTTTTATTCGATGAGCTGGTAGCGGCACTAAAAAATTGATAAACAATCGAACCGGTCTATATGGTCCACATATCAATTTATTCTTTCTGTCGCAATTATTAAATAATAATATAAAATATTACTCGTTAATAAACAGTAAATAATCACGGGTATTTTAGCCTATAGGTTTTGTCTGTCCGATGGTTTTTGAAGCGATTTCCATAGGCCTAGACAAGAGAGTATGTAGTACAAAATAGATTTATGACTAACTGTATATAGACTGAGTAAGGCGCACGTCAATATCCGTTTTCTAGTGGCAAACCGTTTTATATTCGACAAAATGACTTGTGCCTGCGATGAACTCCCCGCTCTGTTATTGCCCCCAATCTTCTTTAGCGTAAGACTAGGTCTTGATTCTAACAGGAGAGATTTCATGAAAATGAAAACAATGGGTGCGGTGATTTTTGGACTTGTATTTTCGGTTGTCGCTTATGGTGGCGAAAAAGAAAATCAGCTTGTCGACGCGATTACCACTGCCTATGGCGGTGCCTCGCTGACTAACTTAAAAACTTTTCAGATTGAAGATCGATTTATGGCTCCAACTGCTGGGCAAAGTCGAAAGCCGGGACTCCAAGAAATTAATTACAATCGAATACTAGTAAAAGCTGACATTGCCAATAAAAAAGCCAGCTACGATTTCTGGACGCAAGGCCGTAGTGGATCGTTTTTAAACTCTACGATCTCAGATGGTGAGACAGCATTCACTATAGACTATCAATCCAAACGTTATGGGCAAGCTCCGTCGCCAGATTTGTACAGCTTTGCCGGAGGCTCTATGCGTACCTCTGATGCAATATTGGCCTATGAAATTAATAAAGTGAAGGACAGGGCCAAATTGTTGGGCGATGTGGATTATTTAAATCGACCTCACTGGAAAGTGAGTATGCCGTTCCCTCACAGCGCCGATTTAACCCTTTATGTCGATAAAGAAACCCATCTGATCTCCAAAATGACGCGGAACAATCCGGCGTTTGGTGATCTCGACTATGTCTATTCAAATTACACGCAAAACAATGGCATTACCTATGCTCGTAATATCAATTTTTTCCTGGCAGGTGTTCCCAACTTGATCAGTACTCATCACAAGTTAGTGTTTAACGAACCTATTCCCGAAGAAGCCTTTGAAATACCGAGCACACTTAGAGAAGAGGGTGACCGGATAGATACGTCAGAAATGTTGGTCAATGAAATTGCAAAGGGCGTTTATCATATTGGACAAGGGGCGGGCTACAGTATTTTTGTAGACACGAGTGACGGAATAGTGGCCGCTGGCGGTTATCCCGCACTCGTCGCTCGGTACGAGCGTTACAAGGCTGAAAGCAATGTACATAAACCACTGCGGTATCAGATAGTCACCCATCATCATTCAGATCACCTCGGCGGTTTGGGTGAAGCGGCAGGTTTAGGAGCAACACTCGTTACCGTGGCTGATAATAATCAAGCCATTAAGGATGCGACACCAGCGACACCCGACGCGGTGCGATTACTGAATATTTCGAAGCGAGCTACGTTCGGCGAAGGAAAAAAACGGGTAGAAATATTTGAGGTAGCTACGATGCACGCAGCCAGTTTTTTAGTGACTTATGTGCCAGCGGAGAAATTAGTCTTCATCGCGGACCATATGGGTTCTCCTTATAAAACAGGTATTCCTACGGCCAATTTAAATACCGTAACTATGCACAAAGCACTTGAAGCGTTGAATCTGGATATCGAAAAAATAGCGACAGCTCACAATGCACGCATTTTTACCTGGAAGGAAATGGAAAAATCTGTCGCTGCCTATGCACCGCTTGCTTGTACGAACGCACTTCCAGTGTGTAGCTAGACTCCGTGAGCTTGGGCTCTGTTGTCGACCTTTCCGTGGCCGATAGCAGAGTCTGATGGGCTACAGTGTTCGAGAGGCCAGCCGTGTTTGCACGACTTATTGGTCATTTAGGTTTTATGCTTATGTGTGACAAGAGGGGCGTTAGCTCTTTAACTTCGGGGGGTGTAGAGCCAGGGAATAAGAAAAGAACAAAAATGGAATGTCTTCGGAAGGACTCAAACCGGAAATTGTATAACTATCAGCGCGTCGATTTACAACATTAGAGAGCGCTAGGAGATATTATGATAGTTGCAGATAAGGGATACTTTTCGAGAAACAGTAAGGCCAGAGTTTACGCACCACTTATCGCCTGCGTGATGTCGGCGAGCGTTGACGCAGGGCAAGTTGGGCATTACCGAATGGATAATCTTCTCAACATGAACAACAATTTAGGAGAGTTTTTTACCTTTAGTGTTGACGATAAAAATGGCGACGGGCTCGCTACTTCAGACGAAATATTTAACTTTTCAGGGATTGAATGTCCCGCTTGCGCGACAATCTATGGAGATCAGTTGACTTCATCGATTACTACCCTGGGGCGGGTCGATAAAGATTTATTGTTCGGGGGCTCAGGCGAAGCGATATTCAATTTAACGACATTGGACTGGACTTACACAATTACTGGCGCCAACGAAGCTCCCGTTAATCGCACACTCAATACTGATTTTGGTTGGAGTGATGCCAGCGGAAACGGTACTCCACTGAGGCAATACGGTTTGGGAGGGACGGTTCAGGTTTGGTCCGCAATCGTTGTCTCAGATGCGGGAGAGCCCTTGGTTACACAGGAATCTTTTGATCTTGCACAGCAAATGTACGTTGCTTACTACGGTAGAGCTGGCGATCCTGGTGGCGTTAACTATTGGGCTGAAGAGTTTACAAAATCGAACAATTTGGACACCGTTCTGGCTGAATTTGGTAACTCCGACGAATTTAGTAGTTCCTTTGGTTTTCTTCAGCAAGAGCAGCTAATTAATGGACTGTTTCAGCAGATGTTTAATCGCGATTCCGATCCCGACGGCTTGGCGTTTTACGTAGATCGCTTGGATACGGGCAAGGCGACATTAGCATCGATTGCCAAGCAAATTGCCGATGGCGCTGTAGATAGCGATCTGGAGTCACTCAACAACAAAATAGGAGTCGCTAACAGCTTCACAACCCGGGTAGAAGAAGAAGGTTTTATCTATGACGGTGACGACATTGGAGGTGTTCAGATATTGTTGAAAGCTGTGAATTCCGAGTTCGCGTCATTAGGCGAGGGTTTGGAAGCGGTAACTAACTGGCTTGTTGATTAATCTATTGAGGGTAGGCGAGAGCGCGAGATTTTCTCACAGACAGTGTAGGGGATCTCGCGGCTATCTGGTTGGTGTCCGCTAAAGGTTGGCAGTCTTACACTCGCTCTACATTGCCAAATTTTGCTAACCTGGGACGTTACTTGTATCGACCGGCAAAGAGTCCAGTTTTCCAGCGGTTGTTGCCGTACTTCGAAAATTCAGCTATAAACTATCATTGAAGATCACTGTTTATTCATTGATTATGCCGTTGTTGTGGGTATTCAGAGCCTCATGTTCACGCATAGAATCAATATTTCATTGGCATTGGCATTGGCATTGGCATTGATATTGGATAGGGAGTGAGATGCCAATAGTCTGCAGATTGTCTATTTTGTGCTTGTTGCGGTTTATTGGATTGACAGTGCCACACTCCTGAAGCGTATCAATTCTGTCCTTTCAAATGTATCTGACGCTTTAAGTTGGAGCTTGTGAATCGTTGGGAGTGACTCACCCTCGAGAACTTAGTTGAGTTGACTAACATGTTGTTATACGAGTACAAAACTGGAATACTGGAGGAGTGTATACATCCGTCGATTAACTATTTTCCCCAGCGGCAGTTAGCTCTTTCCGACACCATGGAATTTCGAGGATCGCAACTATGTCTAGACTCTTCTTTCGGCCCTATAGTTTCTTTGCTGTATTTTTGGTCTGTAGTTTGACGTCGGCATGTAGCGCCAACCTGCCTACCCCTGCATGGATAGACGTAAAATCTGTCGGCGTGCTTTGCCGAGTCAGCGCTGCCGACAATAGTGAAATCAGCTCATTGGAAGATCAGGCCTGTCAATATGCGACGATGAGATTGCAGCAAAGTTTAGGTGAAAGTTATGTCGTTGACAGGATTACGCCCCCCGATGCTCGAATATTGGAAGCCAGTCGCGTTACGTTAGTATTCGACGCGCGTCTTGAGTGGCATAGCGATATTTTTCAAGGTTACACAATGACCTTGTCTTCTAGCCGATATCGACATAATCCTGGGTCGCCCGCCAGGCCGCTATTTTTTGAGTCGCCTTCTGTTGTTCTCCTTCCCCAGTCCGAACGCGAGAAGATAGACAATAAAACACTCCTAGCTAAGCTTAAGCCTGCCCTGGAACTTCATTTACGACGATTAATGCAGTAATCACTAACGTTAAGGTAAAACCCTATGCCGTCCTCCAAACCGGTTTTCACGACAAATCAAATCATCAGTCAGATTGATTCGGGTCAACATTGGCCAACCACCGAGATCGGTTTTGCTTTTGTTTCAGATATTTCAGTTACAGACTTCAGTCCGGCGCTGCCAAATACTCAGGTTTCTGCCTTTAGTTCCGAACAGCGATTGGCCGCGGTACTATCCTTCGAGTTATGGGCAGACTTGGCCCCAATCAATTTTTCGCAGCAACCACAGGCCTCAGCGGAAATTAAGTTGGTCAATTATAGCGACCCTGCTCAGGCTTATGCACAGTTTCCGCCAGGCGGAGACGTTGCCATCAATCCAGCATCGGTCAGTAACTTACAGCTAAAACCGGGAGAGTACGGGCTATCAACATTAATTCACGAACTCGGACACTCTCTGGGTCTTGATCATCCAGGTGATTATAATGCCGGTGCAGACGGGTCCGGCCCGACCTACCGCGACGGGGCTGAATATGAGCAGGACAGCTTACAATATTCGATTATGTCGTACTTTCCGGCCTCGGCAACCGGAGCAAATCATGGCTTTAACGAGCCGTCGACGCCGATGTTACATGACATTGCAGTAATACAATCGATATACGGCGTCAACACCACTACCCGCGCGGGTAACACCGTCTATGGCTTTAACAGCACAGCTAACAGAGACGTATTTAATTTTTCGACTAACTCCCAGCCGGTTGTGACCATTTGGGATGCTGGCGGTATCGATACTCTGGATCTGTCAGGTTACAGCAGTAACTCGACGGTTGACCTTAACGATGGTGCCTTTAGCGACGTGGGGGGGCTCACGTCTAATGTATCGATCGCTTTCAATGCAGTTATTGAAAACGCGGTCGGGGGTGCTGGAAATGATTCTCTGGTAGGACAAGAATCAGCTAACACCCTAACAGGTGGGGGCGGTAACGATCGCTTATTGGGCGCTGCCGGAAATGATACGATTGATGGCGGTATTGGTAGCGATACCGCGGTATTTTCTGGATCTTTAGCCGACTATCAGGTCTCAGATTTAGGTAGTAGTCAATATCGGGTGACGGGTACCGATGGCACCGACACCTTGACCGGAATTGAATTCGTGCAGTTTGGCGTTGCTGCCCCGATAGCCATTGCCTCTGCAGTTTCGGAAGTCGACCCCGACCCCGACCCCGACCCCGATCCCGATCCCGATCCCGATCCAAATCTGTCTGATGATGGGAGCAATGACCTATCATCTCCAACATCTATATCGGTACCGGTTACGATTGAGCAAGCAGTCGGCACCAGCATCGATACAGCGGACTACTTCAGTTTTACAGCTACCGAGAGCGGCACTGTTACTGTTCGGCTGACAGGACTAAGCGACGATATCGATCTAGGTCTATTTAACTCAAGCCAAACCCTGATCGACTCTTCTTCGCAAGAAGGTAATGCCGATGAGTCGATTGTCATTTCGACGGTTGCGGAGCAACTTTATATTCTAGGTGTCATACCTTGGGAAACCGCCAGTTCTGCGTATCAGCTTATTTTCGAGACTGACACTAGCCCAGACCCAGACCCAGATCCAGATCCTGGCGCCGATGCCAGCAATGTACTATTCGGAGATACGGTGTTGGCGTTACCCGGAGTTGTTTCACAATCAGTAGGTGAAGGGATTGATGTTGAAGATTATTTCCAGGTCACTGTCTCGACCGATGGAATATTGGTAGCCGAACTTGATAATTTCACGAAGGATCTCGATCTTTATCTTTATGCCGCCAATGGCGATATAGTCGCTGTATCGTTGACTGGCGGAACCGATGCCGAAAAGCTTCAGTATAGTGTTAGTGCGGGAGAGGTCTATTATCTAAATGTGTATCCCTTTGATAATAGCGGGCCCAGCGACTATACGTTAACGGCTACTACTGAAGCAGAAAGTAATGTCGATATCGATGATGATAATAGTCTGGAACAGGCTACCGTTATCAATGCCACCACAGAGATTTCGGGAACCGTTGGAAGTGACAGCGATTTGGTTGATTTTTACCGCTTTACGGCCGATAAATCCGGAACGATTACCGCTAGGCTGACGGGCCTGAGCGCTGATTTGGATCTCGAGTTTTTAGATAAAAATGGAACGCTGTTGTCGAGTTCTGAATCGGCCGGTTTTGCCGACGAGGTGGTGTCATTTTACATTGAGGCCGGTGAAGATTACTTCGTGAAGGTATTGCCTTGGGATTCAGCCGAGTCAGTTTATCAGCTTAGTTTAAAGGTTGATGAAACCGATAGTAGTGGTCAGGATGCGGGCGATGATATCGATTCAGCCAGCACCATTAGCTTAAATGACAGTGTTGTTCAAGACGTTGGCGCGGCGACTGACTTGGTCGACTTTTATCGCTTATCTATCGATACAGAAGGTTTGTTAAAAGTGTCGTTGGACGGTTTGGGCGCAGATTTGGATTTGATATTGTACGCTGCAAACGGCAATGAACTGGCTTTTTCTTCACTGCCAGGTTCGCAGTCGGAATCTATTAATTACGAGGTGACGGCCGGTACAGAAGTATTGATTGCAGTCACACCTTTTGCCGGTTCCGAGTCAAGTTATACGCTCAATACCACTATTGAGGATGTCGGCAACAGCATCTATGAAGATGTTATTCAAAAAGTCTATATTGCCTACCTCGGGCGCGCTGCCGACCCTGGCGGGCTGGACTTTTGGTTGGGCAAACTGGGAGACAGCGATGGAAATCTACAAGCCATAATCAGCGATTTTTCAGACTCTCCTGAATTTACCGATCGCTATGGTGATTTATCAAACGGTGAGCTGGTAGATAATATTTTCCAGCAACAATTTGGCCGGGCACCCGATACTGCAGGCCGCGAATTTTATGTTGAGTTACTGGATAGTGGCGAGCGAACACTGACCACCATTACCCTGAATGTGCTGGATGGTGCGACCGAAGGCGAAGACTTTCAAATTATTACTAACAAAGTAGAGGCGGCAGGTTATTTTACGCAATTGCTTGCTTCGAATGATTTCGTTTATGCCGGCAATACGCAGGCCAACAAAGTTAAAGAATTATTCGATCAGATTACAAGCGACCAGAATGCCGGTTTAAATTCTATCGATGAGTTCTTTAGTATTCCTGAAAACAGCCTGGCTGCACCGAGCGCGCAAGCGGTAGCGTCATTTGAGGCTTCTGACTATATCAGCTCGCCTTACATCGATGCTTTCGAGCAAAATACTAGTGAAACTACTGACGATTTCGCGGGTGCTGATTGGGCGAGCTACGACTTTTTTCTAGTTTAATGTTGATCCGGGATGATTGGCTGTTGATTTAGCAATGTTTTAACCATGTTTTAACAGGTCAAATGTCGCTGTTCCAGTAAGATCAGCAGAATTGTGCGGATGATGAAAGGCGCGGTATTGTTCTTGCGGCGGTTACCTGATGTTAGCGGGTAACCGCTGAAAACTCTTTTATATGTATTACGGCTTCATAAATTTCATAACCATTCGGTCACTCTCACCGATGGCCAGATATTTATTTCGATTTGCGTCTTTTTCTGCCAGCGTTGGAGGTAACGTCCAAACACCTTTAGGGTGATCTTTTGTATCTCTCGGGTTGCTATTGATGTCTGACTTGTCGACAAATTTGAAGCCTTGTTTTTCCATGATCTCGATAATCTGCGCTTCGTGAACATATCCATTGGCAGGTATATAAGGTTTGTTATCGTCCATCCGATGGTCAACAATACCGACGATACCGCCCTTTTTCAAAGCTGTATACCATGTGCCCGGCACTTCAGCGGCCGCTGATTTAATCCAATTATGCGCATTTCTGAAATCCAATATTGCATCCACCGTACCGGGCATCGTCAGTTCTTTGTCGCTGCCGGGCGCAAAACTTACCACTCTTATATTGCCGTAGGTCTCTTTATTAGCGGTAAACGTCTCGTCAAACTTCTTGTTGAGACGTGCCTGCCAGCTTTTTTGGGTGTCGGGATTTCTGTTGTAGGTAGCGGCGATATAATTTCCTTTATCTTTTAGATAAGCGGCCAGAATTTCGGTGTACCAACCTCCACCGGGCCAATTTTCAATCACTGTCATTTCTTCGGTGATGCCAAAGAACATGAGTGTTTCCTGCGGGTTACGGTAAACATCACGAGTCACGTTTTTTTCGGTGCGGTGATCACCGCTCACAACCGATTGTAGGGAATCGGCTAACGACGTCATTGCCGTACAGCTCGTTATAGTCGCTACTGATATTATTTTTAACAACTTTTTCATGAATTGACTCCAGATTGGGGGGAGGGTACTTCTGCCACACCTGCCATGTTTTATGGTGGCCTAAGTTTAATCTACTCTTAGCTAACTTGGCTATTGAATTAGACGGGTGGCCGACTTAATAGAAGAATCGGTGAACAGTCGAATCGACAAATCACAAAACCGTCTAGAACCTGGCAGAATTAGTGAGTTTTGTGGGTGGGCGCGAGTTAGTTTTACTTATCTAATCGGCTTACCGCGCCCGTCATTTTTTGGCTTGCAATAGCTAGAATAAAGTTGCACCCTCTATGTGAAAGGTAGGAGATGGGCTTACCCAAAGTATCATTACAAATAATTAATAAACTGGTCCGGTTTACACGTTTTTTTTCATAACAGCGCAGTAGCTGTTTCTCGTTGCCTGGCCGGTCGCCGGGGACCGCAACTGAATAATGGCCACCAATGTCCTGCCAGCTGAAATGACCAAAGAGTTGCGCTTACAATGAAGGCAGACAAGAGTTCACCAGGAGAGTACAGAAATGCCACAGGAAATCACCACAGAATTCGTCGATGCAAATGGTTTACGCTTTGAAGTCAATATGTGTGGAGAAGGTAAGAAGCTAGCGATTTGTTTACACGGTTTTCCGGAGCATGCTCATTCATGGCGTTATCAAATGCCAATGCTCGCTGATATGGGCTATAAAGTTTGGGCACCCAACTTGCGCGGTTACGGGCTGTCTAGTCGTCCGGAATTGATGGAAGACTACAGTATTGAAAATCTCATGGAAGATGTTGGGTGCCTAATTGACGCTGCCGACTGCGAATCAGTCATTATGATCGCGCACGATTGGGGTGCTATTATTGCCTGGTTTTTTGCAATGCATAAAGTGCGCAGTATCGATAAACTAATCATTATGAATGTACCTCATCCCGTACCGATGCGAGCCGCTATGGCAGGCGGGTTGGATCAACTGAAAAAGTCCTGGTACATTCTTTTTTTTCAAATCCCTCGCCTACCAGAGTGGCTGCTAGGTCGTAATGGTGCAGCAGCTATTGGAGACATGTTTAAAAAAACGGTATCAGACCGGGCAAGGTTTCCATCTGAGGTCAGAGAGGTTTATCGTAAGAATGCGTCCCAAGATGGCGCTCTTACGGCAATGATTAACTGGTACCGAAATTTAGTTCGAGGAGGAGGGGGCAAGCGTATGGAGGCCAAAGGTTATCCTATGATAGAGATTCCCACCTTGATGGTATGGGGTGAAGACGATGTTGCTCTGTCGATAAAGTCGACTTACGGTACCGACAAAGTGTGTTCAGATTTTACCATTCGATATTTGCCTAAGGTATCTCATTGGGTGCAACAAGAAGCACCAGAAGCTGTGAATGCGATTGTCAAAGCCTGGTTGACAGGCAATGTTGTACCGCAGTTTGAGTGGGAGCTCAAACAGGTTGAGGAAGAAAAATTGGGTTAGATTTTAAGCGGATAAGAAGTGCACGAATTTAATTTACTAGCCCTTTGGGACACGCGTAGTGAGTTTTTTATGATGTTGCTAGCTAGCGCCATCCAGAAACAGTGTC
>JBLHNZ010000014.1:0-19555 GCA_047623245.1 Oceanicoccus sp.
AATTTTTTGTCTCAAGTGCTGTCCAATAGCTAGACTTTGCATTCGATAATCCAGCTGTATTAGCTGCATCTGGATTCTGTTGGTTCGCCGCTAACGGGCTGCCGTTTCTTACAAACCCCTGTTAGCCGCTGGAAATAAATCAAAACTCATTTTTAAATATGGAGCGTACTATGATTCGTAAATTGACTTTTCTCGCCTGTCTGCTGTTAGTTATCCCGTTTTCTGTTAATGCGCAGACTTTTGTAGCGGGAACTCACTATGATGTGCTGGAGACCCAAGTACGTACTCGCGATGCAAGTAAGGTAGAGGTTGTTGAAGTTTTCTGGTACGGCTGCGCTCACTGCTATAGTTTTGAACCTTTTGTACAGCAGTGGAAAAAGGAAAAGCCTGATTATGTAGATTTTTGGTCATCTCCGGCAATATGGAACGACACAATGAAATTGCATGCTCGAGCATTCTATGCAGCTAAAGCGCTAGATGTATTTGATAAGCTTCACGATCCTTTGTTCACCATTCTAGTGGTTGAACGCAAGCGTTTGTCTAATCAATCGCAAATTGAAGATCTTTTTGCCGACTATGGCGTTGATCGAGACCAATTTAAAAAGACGTTTAATTCTTTTAGCGTGAATAGCCAGGTAAGCCAGGCGGACGCTCGAGCACGCAGTTATAAAGTGACAGGTACTCCCGAGGTTATTGTTAATGGCAAGTATCGAGTGTCGGGTCGTTCTGCTGGTGGCCAGGCCAAAATGATGGAGGTTGTTGATTTCCTCATAAATTTGGAACGTAAAAATCTAGCCGCTAAGTAAAAAATATAGAAGAAGAGTTTTTGGTAGTCGTGTTTTGATGGCGAGCACTGGTAATTTTCTCGGTGCTCGCGCTCTCAAGACACATATTTGTCGTTTATTCATGTTGTAAGTAAAACTGTTTTTTTGGGCAAGGCGGTACTCTGAACTCTTTGTCTGAAATGAAGTTCCCTTGTTCTCTCCTCGAATGTTTATACCAAATTGGTCTGATTTGGTTCCCTGCGCCTACTATTGCCGTCTATACTTCTAGCTCCAAGCACCTCTTATATTCGTGACCTCTATTGGCAAAAATAACTAATGAAAAATAGAAAAGGACCGGTCGACTGGAAAGATAAGTACCTGGCTGCGCTCGACAAAGAAGAAAAAAACCAAAAACAACAGCAGCAATTGATGAGTCTGTTGTCCCGCGCTGTGATGCGGATTAGCTTGATAGCGGCCGGGGTCGACGTAAAACTAGACCAGCAATTGGCGGGTTTAAGAGCCATGTTGAGTGAAGATCGCGTGACAAGACGCGACCTGACTTTGGTGGTGAATGCTCTGGAAGGGCAGGTAAAGCGTTTAAATGCGGTGAAAACCGAAAGATCGAAATTGTTGGCGCAAGGTTTCAAGTCGTTAGTAGCGCAACTTAACGCCTTAAAACCTAAAGCTGTTGCAAAGAAACAGCTCAGTAACTTTGAAAAGACCCTGAAAAAACGCACTACTAATATTCAAGAATATTCTGTACTTATTCACGAGTTCTCGCAGCTTCAGAAAAAAGTACTAGATTCGTCTTTGCAGTCTCCCGCGAGTAAGCCATTTTGGCATAGCTGGGTCCCAGATCCATCAGTCGAAAATATTTCCGCCGGCGCTGGCGTTACTGAAACGTCCGGAGGCTCTGAATTTCCAGAGACTGACAACAGCGATGATGATGATGTTGAAGTGGTCGTTGCCGAGGAGGTCGATGAAAATGCAGAAGATTACATAAAGGTTGACTCTAAACACCCGAAACCAATTATTGTTGACCAAATCAACGATGGACTGGATCTATCAGACGATAAAGTAGAGCCGCGCAAGGAACGCGATCCAAAAATGTTTGCGGAGGAACCATCTTATTCACGTCTAAATCAACATATTCGAGATGTTCTAAGCGAACTGTTAGATCAAATTGAGGTCCCTCCGCTTGCTACCGAAAACTATAGTGCTGCCAGACAGCAAATAAATGCAGGGTTGCCGTGGTATGAGTTGATACCGACCTTGGAAGATATCACCATGGTAGTCGTATCTGCATTCGATCTTCGCCAGCAGGAATTTGAGCAGTATCTTGCGCACCTGAATAGCCGTTTGGAAAAGACTCGTGCCTTTATTAGTGCCTCTAAGCAAACTCAAGAAGAGGGCGTTCAGGCAAATCTGGAGTTTGATCAATCCTTACGTAAAAATATGTCGGCAATGCGCTTAAGTATCGATAGTGCAACAGAAATAGATCAGCTGAAATCGACCGTAAACTCTAGTATTGATCAGATTGTGATCGCGATGGATGAGCACAAACATGCGGAAAAAGACCGAGAAGAGTCTTTGACAAACAAGCTAAATGCGTTGGTAAAACGTGTCAAACTTATGGAGTCAGAATCCAAATTAGCTGAAAAACATTTGGAAGATCAGCGACAAAAAGCACTTCGCGATGTATTAACTCAGCTGCCTAATAGAGGAGCTTACGAACAACGATTACAGCTTGAATTCGAACGTTGGAAGCGATATGGCCATGGTCTATCTTTGGTGGTTTGTGATATCGATTTATTTAAGCGAATTAACGACAGTTATGGGCACTTAGCAGGAGACAAAGTGCTGCGAATCATCGCAAAAACACTCGTCAAACGCCTGCGCGCAACGGATTTTATCGCACGTTATGGAGGGGAAGAATTTGTCGTACTAATGCCTGAAACCAATCAAGATCAAGCTTTGAGGGTCGTAGATGGTGTAAGGGAAGCGATTGCAAACTGTCCTTTTCATTTCAAAGATGAAGAGGTTTCTGTGACCATGTCCTTTGGCGTAACGGAGTTTTTTGAAGGCGATTTAGCGGACGGTGTCTTTGCTCGTTCTGACAAAGCGCTTTACGCAGCAAAAGACGGTGGACGTAATTGTTGTGTGTTGGCAAGTGACTCATGACGACTCTTGAACCAAACTCGGTGGCAATCAGCCGAAACTATTTGATAGGGCCATCGGTGCTAACTTTTGCGCACTAAGGAAAATTAAAAGTGTTTTAGCTTATCTCTGTTTTCCCTAAGCGAGACCCTCGCCGTGTACCGACTCAAATAAACTGAACGCAGTAATCTGGAGATTCGTTCTCTAACCATTTTGGCTCGAAAGGAAAATGAAAATGAATGACTGGCTTTTATATGAAGTAGAGAATCAGGTAGCGACTGTCACGATAAATCGTCCCGAGAAAAAGAATGCAATGAGCTATCAGATGCTCAGCGAATTTATAGAGATGATGGCCCGGGCCAGCGATGATGACAGCGCAAAAGTTGTCATTTTAACGGGAGTTGGCGGTTCGTTCTGTGCAGGAACAGATCTCGCTGATCTGGTAACCATTCCGGGTGAAACGAGAGGGTTGCGCGGGAGCGCTGAAGAGGAATCTCGCTGGTGGCCGATTGTAGCCTGCAAAAAACCGGTGATAGCTGCGATAGACGGCCCAGCAGTAGGTATGGGCGCCGAATTTTCATCTCAATGTGATATTCGAATTGCATCGACTCGAGCGCGATTTGCATGGAACTTTGCTCATCGCGGACTAGTACCTGATACCGGTGCGGGAAGTTGGTTGCTCCCTCGCCTAATAGGCGCTTCGCAAGCATTTTGGCTGTTGTATTCGGGAGAGTTTATTACGGCAGCTGAAGCTAAGGAACTGACGTATGTGAGTAAGGTCGTTGAGCCGGAAAACTTGTTAGAGGAAGCAAAAAAAATGGCCAATATCATCGTGCAGGGATCGCCATTTTCTCACAGACGTATTAAATCACTAGTGTACGAAGGTCTGGGTATCGATATTGCTTCACATATGAAAAACCACACCAAGGCCTTGAGCGAATGTTTTAAATCAGACGATCACAAAGAGGGGGTGGCATCCTTTCTTGAACGGCGTCCGGCTGAATTTACTGGGAAATAACGAGCCTTCTTTCGGTCAATATAAATTTCCAACTCTAGGACTGCAGCGCGACGACATAAGTGGCGCTTTCTCGCTTTCTCGCTTGGTAGAGCCTAGCACGCCTCGGTTTCGCGAAACAGAGTCATTCTTTCTCCGCTAAGAATGGCTGCTCGCTAGCCTAAATCCTAGCTATATGTCGAGTGCAAGGAGAAGAAATTATCCACACTTAACACCCCTTTATTACCGCTAAAAGATGGTGAGCAGCAGTACTTCGAAAGTTTGTTCCTCTCTTTGAATTGGGGTAGTTGCAAGCTGTTAAAGACGTCTATGTAGAGAAAAATATCAGTAATATCTGTCTGAGGTGCACAGCTCAACAATCAGAGGTGGTTGTTTTTACTGGATGGTGTTATAGTCAACTAATACACTATATTTGTATTTTCACAGAGCCAAACGTTTCTTAAGGCTGAACCGACAATCGAAGGTTTAAATATTAGGGTCTTGTCTAAGTCATCTTATGGATAGTCCAAAATTCTCGCGCGGAGCAAGCATGAAAAAAAATTTTATTAAAGTCGGATTACCCGTACTTATATTATTTTTGGGTATTGGTATATTTATGATTCTCGCAGCGGTTAAACCAGAACCTGAAAAAAGCGAGAAAACGGCGCGTCCTTTGAGCGTCTATACCGAAGCCGCACGCCAATCAGATATTTCTTTACGCGTATCCACAGAGGGAGAAGTACGAGCCCGCACGGAAGTTACGTTGGTGGCTCAAGTCGCCGGACGGATAGTGTCGGTATCATCAGAGTTTACCGAAGGTGGAATTGTATTGCCCGGTGTGCCGCTGATAAGTATAGAAGATACCGATTATCAATTGGCGGTATCTCAAGCGCAGGCCGCCGTTGCTGAAGCTGAAGTTGGTGTTCAAGAAGCATTAGCTACTGCGAACGTCGCGCGTAAGCAGTTAAGAAATTCGAGTTCAGCCTCTCCCTTGGCATTAAAAAAGCCACAAGTTGCACAAGCGCGGGCCAGACTAGAAGCTGCTCGCGCGTCTTTGTCATTGGCACGGCTAAATTTGGGTCGAACGAAAATCGCCTTACCCTTCAATGGTCGAGTTACGGAGAGGAGTGTTGGAATAGGCCAATATGTTAGTCCCGGTACGTCTTTGGGGCGTGCCTTCGCAACGAATGTAGTTGAAGTTCGCGTACCCTTGGACGACGGCGAATTGGCGTCTCTCGATCTGCCCATTGGGTTTATCGCATCTGAAGACAGCCCTATAGCGGTTAGCTTGAGCGCCGAAGTTGCCGGAAAAGTTCAACACTGGCGCGGAAAATTAGTGCGGTTGGACGCTTCTATTGATAGTAAAACGCGGACTATATTCGGCCAGATCGAAGTTGAATCTCCCTACGTTGATAACGTCTCCCAACATAATATGCCTCTTGCTGTGGGGCTGTATGTCAAGGCAGAGATAGCAGGGCGTAACATAAAAAACGCGACGATTATTTCACGAAAAGCACTAAGAGCTGGCGATAGTGTGTTCGTTATCGACGACGATAATCGCCTTGATATCAGGCATGTGGGCATTGTCCATAGCACAGCAACCCGTGCGGTTATCGCTTCAGGTGTTGAACCCGGCGATCGAGTTATAGTCTCGTCCATTCGAAACCCTATACCCGGAATGAAGCTGTCCGGGCTTGGTACTAACGAAATAGACACAGTTGCGCTTGGGGGTGATATCTAGTGGAACGCTTAGTATTCTGGTGGGCAAATAACCCCGTTGCGTCAAACTTATTAATGCTTGGTGTGTTGCTGGCAGGAATTCTAGGATTCTTTTCGATGGAGAGAGAAACTTTTCCGTCTTTTAAAACGTCTCAGGTGAACGTGGAGATTGTATGGCCGGGAGCCGCGCCTCAGGAAATTGAAGAACAAATTATTATTAGAATGGAAGAAGCATTAAGTAGTATGGATAATATTTTCCGTATTAATTCAACTGCTGCGGAAAGTGTTGGTAATTTGGAAATATCAACGTATTCATCAGTTGATATAGAAGAGTTTCTCAATGATGTCAAAGGTATTATTGATTCCGTTAACGGTCTACCCAGGGATATGGAGAAACCAAAAGTACAGCAAGTCGTCTATCGTCAAGAAATATTGCGGGTTGCAGTACATGGGGACCTAGACGAGAGAGCATTAAAGAATTTTGCGGAAGATATCAGAAGCGAGGTGGCAGCACTTCCCTATGTTTCTATTGTTGACTTATTTGGAGCGCGCCGTGAAGAAGTCACTATTGAAATTTCAGAAGAATCTCTGCGAAAATATGGATTGAGTTTTTCAGATGTCGCGCAGGCCATTCGAAACAGTTCTATTAACTTGTCATCTGGCCGAATCCGAACTGAAACTGGTGACGTCTTACTTCGTGCAAGAAATCTCGCTAATACGGAACGCGAGTTTACGGAAATCATTGTTCACCAAAGTGCTAATGGAGCTATTGTTCACGTTGGTGATGTGGCCACCGTCGTTGATGGCTTTGAAGAAGAAGAAATAATGGCAACGCTAAATGGAGAGCCTGCCGTTTTGGTTCAAATCATGTCGACGGACAATATGCAAATTGTAAAGCTTAGTGACACCGTTCGAGAATGGATGTCAAAAAAGCAAGAAACATTACCCGACGGAATCAATATTTCTATATGGCTAGATGAGGCAAACACTTATAAGTCCAGAATGAATACGATTAGTAGCTCTGCTGTGTCAGGTCTATTTCTGGTCTTTTTAGTATTGCTATTGTCACTTCGACCTATTGTCGCTTTTTGGGTGACTGCAGGAATTGCCGTCTCCTTTATGGGTACCTTCGCTATTTTGCCGGCAAACGACGTTTCTCTAAATATATTGTCTACCTTTGCATTTTTGTTAGTTCTTGGAATTGTTGTCGATGACGCGATTGTTGTTGGTGAAAGTATTTACGAACATAGTCATCAACACCAAGGTATCGACGCTGCTGTTAAAGGAGCGGTGGCCGTTTCTAAGCCCGTCATTTTTGCAGTGTTGACAACCATCGTTGCGTTTGCGCCTTGGTTTTTCCTAACGGGTGAAGATGCACAAGTCACCCGACAATTGTCGATAGTGATTACAGCTGCACTAACAATATCGATAATTGAAGCCTTCCTGATTTTACCCGCACACTTACGTAATATAAAACATAGGACTACTCTTAACGCTTTTTCTAAATGGCAGAAGAGTGTTGAACAGAGTATCGTTAAGTTCTCCCGCACACATTATCAACGTGTGGTTAGCTTCGCTGTTGCACATCGATATATCACCACAAGTATTTTTGTATCTATCTTTGTTATCAGCTTTGGCGTATTCAGCAATGGGTGGGTGAAGTTTAACTTCATGCCTGAAGTTGAAGCGGAAATTATTTATCTCAATGTTACGCTGCCGACGGGTACGACCTATAAAAGAGCACTTCAAGTGTTGGATCAGCTGCAGGAAGCCGAGCGCAAACTGATTCAAGAGGTAGAAAAAACGGCCGATTTAGAAGGTGGTACTGGTAAACTTATTCAGGGGTGGTATACCCGTTCACGGCGCGACAGTGTGATTGCTATTATTAGTTTGGCGCCTCCCGAAGAGCGTGATCTTTCGGCGAAGGAGGCGGCTACACAGTTGCGGGAACTGGTTGGTGACGTCCCCGATGCCGAGGAGATAGAGATCAATTATACAATGAATAATTCGAATCCTCGTGTGAGTTTTGTACTCAAGCATAAAGATATGGAGATATTACAAGCGGCCGCTAATGACCTTAAAACCAAATTATTTGAATATGAAGGTACCTTTTACGTGCGCGACAACATGCGTGGTGAAACTTTTGAATTACATCTGAAATTACTGCCTGGAGCAGAAAAGTTAGGCGTGGATTTGGCGACAGTATCGCAACAGGTACGCCAGGCCTATTATGGAGAAGAGGTGCAGCGCCTACCGCGAGAAAATGGTGACGTAAAAGTCATGGTGCGCTATCCGAAAGATTCCCGATATAATCTAGATAGTTTAAATGACTTTCGAGTACGCACAGCCGATGGCCGTGAAATTCCCTTGTTATCGATTGTTGATATTGAAGTCGCAGCGGGTGTTCAGCAAGTTCAACGTCAGGACGGCGAGCGTATGGTTCGGGTCACAAGCGATGTCACGAGTGATGTTATGAGTGATATTAACGATGATGTGGTGGACAATTTTTTACCGATACTCGAAACACGTTATCCTGGAATCAATGTTAAACAAAGTGGTCAGGCGCAGGCGGAAGACGATTTCCTGAGTGAGTTGCTATCTCTCTATTTAGTGGCTCTCTTTGTAATGTATGCACTGATTGCTGTGGCATTCCAATCTTATTATCTACCGTTATTGGTGATGACTGCCATCCCGTTTGCATTTATGGGAGCCGTCTATGGTCATTTGGTATCTGGTGTATCAATGGCTTTGTTTTCGTTTTTTGGCATAGGTGCCGCAGCCGGTGTGGTAGTCAATGATAATTTGGTGTTGGTCGATTACGTAGAAAAACTACGTAAACAGGGGGTGAACGCGACAGACGCAGTGATTGCCGCGGGTGTCGCCAGATTCAGACCTATTATGTTAACGACAGTCACGACATTCATCGGGCTAGTACCGATCATGATGGAGCAATCTACCGATGCTCAGTTTTTGAAACCCGCCGTATTGGCTTTGGCTTTTGGCGTCTTATTTGCCCTTTTTGTGACTTTACTTTTGGTGCCATCGCTGTATTGCGTCGGAGACGACATTTCTCTGTTACTTCACAAAGCCAAGAAATTTGCAAAAACGCGGCTGGGTGGGAAGAGAGATAGTCGTTACGCGAGCTGATTTCGTGTTTCGATACTGTAGCGCTTCCGACGATTGTCGTCGCGTTGCTCCTTGTCCAAAAAGCGGGCTTTTTGTCGAACGACAGGTTCTCACCGCCAGACACGAAATTCATAAAAAAGCCGACACTAGGTCGGTTTTTTTATGAATGGCGCGCCCGACAGGATTGATAATTTCAGCCTTGGGGCTGCAATTCCCCCTACGGGGCATCGTCGCGTTGCTTCTTGTCCAAAAAGCGGGCTTTTTGTCGAACGACAGGTTCTCACCGCCAGACACGAAATTCATAAAAAAGCCGACACTAGGTCGGTTTTTTTATGAATGGCGCGCCCGACAGGATTCGAACCTGTGACCAACGGCTTCGGAAGCCGCTACTCTATCCAGCTGAGCTACGGGCGCTGTGTGCTCGCTTTAAATTTAGTCACTCGATTTTTCACAGCAGTAATAATACCTTTGAAGGGTATTGGAGTCTATGTCGGACTAAATCCTTGTTCACCACAAGTGTGATCAAGAAAAGTCGCTTTGAGGCCTATTTCTATGCCCGATTACGATCATTAGCGCATTAAATTTCCGATTCGTGTCTAAACTGGCTATAATCGGCGCCTGACAAGCTGCCCAGTACTTGGGTAAGTACTGGTTAAACAGGTAGACCGAAGTACATTCGGGAAAAAGTGAGGACATAGTGTGATGACAAGTTTGAAAAGTGGTGTGGTAAAGACCTTCGCAAAGTTGCTGTGCTTGATTCTAGTCGGGGCTGCACTAACGGCTCATGCGGTAAGTGATAAGCAGCGAGCAGCAATTGAGGGACGCATTCAACCAGTAGGGTCTGTGTGCATGGAAGGTGATAACAGTTGTGGTGCAGCAGTGGTTGCGAGCGGTGGTGCAAAATCGGGCGAAGACATTTATAACACTAGCTGTATGGCTTGCCATAGTACTGGTGCTGGTGGTGCTCCCAAACTTGGAGATGTGGCTAATTGGGAAGGCCGTGTAAGCAAGGGTGTTGATACACTTTATGCTAATGCTATCAATGGTTTTACCGGTTCCAGCGGTAACATGCCTGCAAATGGCTTGTGTATGAGTTGCTCGGAAGACGATATCAAGGCGACGGTTGATTATATGGTGGAAAATAGCCAATAACACAGTAGTGAAACGTTGAAAAGCTACACTGTTTTGTGTGGTTTTTCAACATTCCCCCTTCGCTGTATGACTTAATCGAAAAGACTTTTCAGTCCTGCCAAGGTCTCATTGGCCCTCTCTTTATTAAGCTCAGGGTCTCTTTCTTCGCCCTCCCAGAGCAAATCGTCAAAGGGCAGTTCATCGAGGAATCGACTGGGTGAGCAATCTATCATTTCTCCGTATTGTTTGCGCTTGGCGCAATAAGTTAAAGCTAATGTCTGTTTCGCACGCGTGATACCGACGTAACACAACCTGCGCTCCTCCTCAATATTGTCTTCTTCGATACTTGCTCTGTGAGGTAACAACTCTTCTTCCATGCCGATGATATAGACGTGGGGAAATTCCAGTCCCTTCGAGGCATGCAAGGTCATTAATTGGACCTTATCCATGTTTTCGTCATCATCTTCCTGTCGTTCTAGCAAATCTCGCAATACTAACTTCGCCACCGCAGCTTGGATATCACCATCGTCGCTTTCGTCTTTGTCGATAGTAGACTGAAGCGACTCGATTAAAATATTAACGTTAGCCATTCGGCGTTCAGCGACGACACCGCTTGAGCTATTTTGGTGTAGCCACGCCTCGTAGTCCATGTCACTGATCATTTCTCTAATGGCTGGCGTTCCTTCGTTGGATTCGCAGCGTATTCCGATATTGTTGATCCAGTGTGTAAACTCACGCAACCGCCTAACATTAGGTTCCGGTAAAGATTGTTCGATGCCTATTTCATTGCACGCGTCGAATAGACTAATGCCTCGCTGAGTTGCGTAAATACCGAGACTCTCGAGCGTAGAAGTTCCTATCTTACGGCGTGGAACGTTGACGATACGGAGGAAAGCGTTGTCGTCATCGCGATTTATCAGTAAACGAAGATAGGCCATAATGTCCTTAATCTCGTTTCGAGAAAAAAACGATGTGCCGCCGCTAATCCGGTATGGAATTTGATGCGTCTGAAACTTTAATTCTAGGAGTCGCGATTGATGGTTGCCGCGATATAGAACAGCGAAATCAGCAAAATGCCCCTGACCACGAACACGTCTATCAAGAATTTCGTTAGCTATTCTTTCGCACTCGGCTTCTTCGTTCTGGCAGCGAATAACTCGAATAGGATCACCGTATCCTAATTCGCACCACAGCGCTTTTTCGAAAACATGGGGGTTGTGGTCGATAACCTGGTTTGCAGCTTTCAGAATACGAGCTGTTGAGCGATAGTTTTGCTCCAGTTTCACCACTTGTAATTGCGGATAGTCTTCTTGCAGCTGTGCTAAATTTTCAGGCCTCGCACCTCTCCATGCATATATAGATTGATCGTCATCACCTACAACGGTCAGCTTACCACGATCACCAACGAGTAATTGAACCAGCAAGTATTGACTAATATTGGTGTCTTGATATTCGTCGACAAGCAGATAGTGAACCTTACGCTGCCATTTTTCTAACACGTGAGGGTATTGTTGAAAAAGCGTCACTGGTAGTAGAATTAAATCGTCAAAATCCAATGCGTTATAGGCCTTAAGTGCTCTTTGGTACCTAGCATAAGCCTGGGCATAGAGCATACTGCTTGGATCCGACGCAATACTTATCGCTTTCTCCGGACTGACCATATCATTTTTCCAGTTGGAAATTTGATTTTGAATGGCGTCGGTTTGATCCGCTTGTTTTTTCCTATCGGCACTGTCGCCGCGCTTATCGTCTGAGCTACTGAACTCTTGTATCAATAAATCGCGTATCAAAGCTTGCGCGTCTTGCTGGTCAAAGATGGAGAAGCCACTTTTGTAACCGAGGGTTTTGTGTTCTTTTCTCAGAATATTTAGACCGAGATTGTGAAAAGTCGACACAATTAGACCACGCGCAGCCGGACCGGAAACCAACTGTGAAACGCGCTCCTTCATTTCCCGTGCTGCTTTGTTAGTAAACGTTAGTGCCGCAATATTACTACCTTTGATTCCGCACTTTTGAATCAGGTACGCAATTTTTTGAGTGATAACACTGGTTTTACCGCTCCCTGCACCGGCGAGCACTAATAAGGGCCCGTCAATATAGAGAACTGCTTTACGTTGTCTGGAGTTTAATTTAGTCACAAAATCATCATGCGGAAGAATGGTTAGGGTGCTCATTATACCCCTCGCAATTAGCCAGCGAGGAGGTATATCCTACGGACTCATGAAAAAATGGTAGAATATCTAGAGTTTTTGTAGAAAAACAGCTATAACTAATTGATATAAGCTTAAAAGGGATTTGTTAAGAAAACTTAGGAACGATCGCGGCTCAGTATTTTTTGTTATTGGCAAACTTGAGCGTATTTAAAGGTAGAGAAATGTTAAACACCGTTTCGCGGATTTTACTACTCAGTAATGAGGTGGGCGAGTACAGACGTTTTGCCGATATGCTTGCCGAGATAAATCCTTCTGCATATCAACTATTATGGAGCGAACAGCTCGATACCAGTCTGAACGAAATATCCACGGGTAATTATGAAGTCGTGTTGTTGGATTGTCAGAATCAAGCTGGAGTCGCCTTGCGGATTCTCAATGATGCTGTTGATCAAGGTTTCACTACCCCCATTATAGCTCTGACAGCGCAGCTTGAAAGCCCTGTTGCAAATCAAGCTCTGCAAAAAGGAGCGTTTGACTACCTCGCTCTAGAAAACCTGGATAACTATGTTCTTGAGCGTTGTCTTGGACACGCGGTGGAAAAACAACGCGTCGACAAAAAGCTTTCTCAGTTTAATCTTTATGACCCGCTTACAGGCACGCCTAATCGAGTGTTATTTCGCCAAACTATGGAGCGGGCTATTCAGCAGGCAAAACTGCAGCGCAGCTTTTTGGCTTTGCTGGTTATTAATCTCGATGGATTCAAAAAGATCAATGAAAGTTACGGCAGTGAAGCGGGGGACCAGCTAGTCAGGACGATGGCGCAACGTTTAAGTCGGTGCGTTCGTAAAAGCGATAGCATAGCCCGGATCGGCGGTGATGAATTTTCCTTAGTGTTAGAAGATTGTAATGGTCCGGACGATTTAATCCTCATTGCGAAAAAGGTGATCGATGTTTTGTCAGAACCCTTTTCAATAGCAAGTAGCCCGCTAATGATGAGTTGCAGTATTGGGATTGCGGTTTACCACGAGGCAGGCGACAGTGTTGACGGTCTTCTTAGAAGCGCTAACATGGCGATGGTCGAGGCGAAATCTCAGCGTGGCAGCCAATATTGCTTATACAATAAAGATACGAATACGGAAGCCCTGCAAAGAATTAATTTGGAAGCGGATCTTCGCCGCGCGCTGCGTCGTGGCGAATTTGAAATGCATTATCAGCCACGGGTGGAGCTGGAAACGGGCAACCCCGTCGGTATGGAAGCATTGATTCGATGGAGACATCCAACACGAGGACTGATTTCTCCCGATGAGTTCATTCCTGTCGCTGAAGAAAGTGGCTTAATCATGCCACTGGGGTATTGGATTATCCACCAGGCGTGCCAAGATATGTTGGAATTTGACAAAAACCATAACAAGTCAATGGATGTTGCTATCAACCTGTCCTTCAAACAACTTCAAGATAAGATGTTTGTCGACACGACGACTCGTATTATTGAGCAGAGTGGCGTTGATGCGACCCGGCTGGAATTCGAACTCACTGAAACAGCCATTATGTCCAGCTACCAACAGACATATGAAGGGATGATGGAGCTCAGCAAATTAGGAATTACCTTCTCGCTGGACGATTTCGGGACGGGATTTTCGTCATTTGCACACATTCAACGTTTGCCTATTTCTGCCCTAAAGGTCGATCGTAGTTTTATTCGCAATGTGGTGAAAAATAGTGATGACGCCATTATTGTGAAAGCGATGATCAATTTGGCACATAATCTGCGTCTACAAGTGATTGCGGAGGGCGTTGAAACGCTTGAACAAGTTCAGTTTTTATGGGAAAACAAGTGTGATCAAATTCAAGGGTTCTATTTTAGTCCCGCTCTGCCCGTTAAGGATTTTTCTTCAATGATTAACGATCGCAAAATGGCGGCTGTCTAAATATTATTCCTATCCAGGGCGCGATATCCCGTCGCTTCCAATAAATGTTTGCTTGCTATCGTGTCTGCTTCTTCCATGTCGGCAATGGTGCGAGCAACACGCAAAATACGATGGTAGGCACGTGGCGATAAGTTCAGTTTATTGACGGCATTTTCCAGTAAATTTTGATTGACGTTATCTAACAAACAGAATGATTCCAATTCTTTAATTGTCAGGGCCGCATTGATTTTCCCTGCCCTGCTCAATTGTTTCTTTCTCGCTTTAATCACTCTTGATAAAACGTGTTCAGAATTCTCTATCCTCTCGCTTGATTCCCTCAATAGTTTCGCTGGTAAACGACTGACATTGAGCTGTATATCAATACGATCTATTAGCGGCCCAGAAATTTTTTCCCGATAACGCCGAATTCTGTCCGGTGTACATCGACAGGCTCGTTTATTGTCTCCATAGTATCCACAAGGGCAAGGGTTCATGGCTGCAACCAACTGAAATTTTGCAGGGAATCGTACCTGCTGGCTGGCTCTGGAGATCATGATTTCGCCGGATTCCAATGGTTCGCGTAATACCTCAAGAACTTGCCGTTGAAATTCCGGTAATTCATCCAAAAATAAGATGCCATGATGAGCTAGAGAAATTTCCCCCGGTTTGGGATGGCTGCCGCCGCCCACTAAAGCAACAGCTGACGCGGTATGATGTGGGTTGCGAAAGGGGCGCTGGTAAAAATCTTGGCCGCGATTGTCACTTATAGAAAAGACGGTCGCAACTTCCAGCATTTCTTGTTGGGTCAGTGGTGGCAATATTCCGGGCAAGCGGCTGGCCAACATGGTTTTTCCTGTACCTGGAGGCCCGCAAAAAATGATGTTGTGACCTCCTGCCGCCGAAATTTCCAGGGCACGTCTTGCTTGAGGCTGACCTCTTACTTCATCTAAATCGGGATATTTTAAGCTCTCGGAAGTTATGGCTGAAAATATTTCCGGGGTAAGAAGCTCCCTGCTGTGGAGGTGGGCAGATAATTGCAATAAGTTTCTTGCACAGAAAATGGTTCCGGTCCTACAGAGTGTTGCCTCACCGCTATTTTCGGTGGGAATAACCAGCGCCCGTCCGGCCTCACTGCACTTAATTGCAGCAGATAGCGAACCTTGAATCGGACGAATCGCTCCCGTTAAGGCCAGCTCTCCGAGAAACTCATACTTTGAAAGTGGCTCAATTGGTATTTGTTTCGACGCGGCGAGAATTCCCAGCGCGATGGGTAGATCATAGCGACCTCCTTCTTTTGGCAGATCGGCAGGCGCCAAGTTGATGGTGATTCGCCGCGACGGAAATTCGAAGTGTGAGTTAATAATGGCACTGCGCACTCGGTCTTTACTTTCTTTTACGGCGGTCTCGGGTAGTCCAACAATATTAAAAGCAGGGAGTCCGTTTGATAAATGAACTTCTACAGTAACCGGCGGTGCATCGATTCCAAACTTGGCGCGTGTATATACGATAGCGAGCGACATATGACTTCCTTGTCATTATTCCCAATTCCCTGGGATGTGATTTTGAGCATGAGATCAGTGATATTTTATAACATTAATTTTAGGACAAAGTAGATAAATCGGACCGAGTGGACTATTTGGTCTGGATTAAGGCATCGACTTGTAATTCCAGTTTCTCCAACTTTTCACGCGTACGTGCTAACACAGCGGTTTGCGCGTCAAATTCATCTCGACTCACCAAATTCAATTTGCTAAATGAGCTACTGGCAATTGCGCGAATATTTTTCTCTAAATCCTGATTGCCTATGCTTTCAGGAATCAATTGTTTTATTTTCGTTACAAATTGTTCGATTGGAGTATTCATTGGCAGATTCTATGAAAGATTCGGTTACGGACTACGATTGTATTTTTTTTAACACAACATGGCCAGCAAAAGAGTTAAATTGCTCGTCGCCCTATTGTGGTGCGAAATCACGAGTCCCAGGGGTTCTTGTTAGAACAGTAGTATAGGAGTGTCAGAGTTATTATGCTCCATTGTCCCCGTCTAGCGGTGATTTAGTGGGTATTCCCCGAGGATAGGCACTGTCATTGATCAAAGCGGCAATTCTGGTGCATTTTTTGCTAGGATAAATCTATAAATAGAATTTAGGGGTGTTCTGCGGTTTTGATTAATCATTCAATGAAGTCCATCGGCACCGCCAAAGAAGGGTGGCAGGCAGGTCTGCAATTAGAGTTGAAGGACAAAAAGGGTCGAACGGTTCTTTTGTCGTCGAAGCACTATGGCCCTTTGCGTGTCCAGAGGCCGTTTTATCCCGAGGGGCCCGTATGTCATTTGTATTTGCTGCATCCTCCAGGGGGTTTGGTTGCTGGCGATTCATTGGCGATATCTGTCGAGCTTGGCACTAGAGCACATGCATTAATAACCACTCCGGCCGCCGGTAAGCTTTATCGTGTAATGAAGAACGCGCTAGACCAATATCAAGGAGTCAAAGCGAAGCTGGCTTCGGGCGCGGTACTGGAGTGGATGCCACAAGAAACGATTATTTATAACAACGCTAGGGGCACCTTGCTTAATCGATTTGACTTGGAAGGCGACGCACTATTGATCGGTTGGGACATTATCTGTTTGGGACGGCGCGCTAGTGGAGAGCAATATACTGGCGGTCGACTGAAACAATGTATCGAAATATACCGGGATGGAAAGCCATTGTATATTGATCGCGTTACGTTCAACGGTGGCAGCGACATGTTAAAGGCTCCTTGGGGAATGAATGGAGCCAGTGTAAGTGGCACGATGTTTATTACCCTTGGTGAGGATACTAAGCTCAGCTTAGATGATATACGAGAGAAAATACCGAAAGACGCACAGTGGGGTATAAGCCAGCGTGGCGAAGTCTTGTTGCTACGGTATTTGGGCCACTCGGCTGAATCCTGTCGTCGTGGATTTGAAGTGTTGTGGCAAACACTGCGCCCGACTTTGTTAAAAATAGCTGTCCACCGCCCCAGAATATGGAACACGTAGCAAGATTATCAAAATACCAAGGAAACTATTATGCAACTGAGTCCCAGAGATAAAGATAAGTTACTCATTTTTACGGCAGCGCTACTCGCTGAACGAAGAAAAGCAAAAGGACTAAAATTAAATTACCCAGAAAGTATTGCCCTAATTAGTGCAGAAATTATGGAGGGGGCAAGAGAGGGAAAGTCAGTTGCACAAATGATGGATTACGGAAGAACGATTTTGTCGGCAGAGGATGTAATGGACGGTGTTGCAGAAATGATTGATGACGTCCAAGTGGAAGCTACATTTCCGGACGGAACCAAATTGGTTACCGTACACAATCCTATTGTATAAAGGGAAACGATTATGATTCCAGGGGAAATTGACGTACGTGACGGAGATATCGAACTGAACGTTGGCCGCGAAACATTAACAATTACCGTTGCCAACAGCGGCGATCGGCCAATTCAGGTGGGCTCTCATTATCATTTCTATGAAACTAACAGTGCATTGAAATATAACCGCGAAAGCACTAGAGGTTTTCGGCTAAATATTGCTGCAGGTACCGCCGTGAGATTTGAGCCGGGACAGGAACGAGAAGTGGAGTTGGTAGCTCTGGCGGGGTCACGCATTGTGTATGGTTTACGTGGCGATATTATGGGCAAGTTATAAGATGTTTGGAGTTAAAAATGACAAAAATTGATCGACGAGCTTATGCTGACATGTACGGACCCACCGTAGGCGACCGAGTCCGTCTGGCCGACACTGAACTATGGATTGAAGTTGAAAAAGATTTCACCCAATACGGCGAAGAAGTCAAATTTGGCGGTGGGAAGGTGATCAGGGATGGCATGGGGCAGAGTCAAAGGCCTAGAGCCGAAACCCCCGATACGGTCATTACTAATGCTTTGATCCTCGATCATTGGGGGATCGTAAAAGCTGATGTCGCGATTAAGGACGGGAGAATTGAAGCTGTGGGTAAAGCGGGCAACCCCGATATACAGTCTGACGTTACCATTGCGATAGGGCCCGGCACAGAAATTATTGCTGGAGAAGGACAAATACTCACGGCTGGGGGTGTCGATTCGCATATTCATTTTATATGTCCTCAGCAAATCGAAGAGGCCTTAATGAGTGGTGTTACCACTATGTTGGGGGGTGGCACGGGTCCGGCGACGGGTACAAACGCAACTACGTGTACGCCGGGGTCGTGGCATATCGGTAAGATGCTGCAAGCATCGGAAGCTTTTCCAATGAATCTTGGTTTTATGGGTAAAGGCAATGCCAGTTTACCCGAGGCCTTAGAAGAACAGTTGATCGGCGGTGCGATGGGCTTGAAGTTACACGAAGATTGGGGAACAACACCTGCGTCTATTGATAATTGTTTGAACGTCGCCGAAAAGTACGATGTTCAGGTCGCTATTCATACCGACACGTTGAACGAATCGGGATTCGTTGAAGATACCTTGTCCGCTTTTAAGGGACGCACCATACATACCTACCATACCGAAGGGGCGGGTGGTGGTCATGCGCCAGACATTATTAAAGCCTGCGGCGAAATGAATGTATTACCATCCTCGACCAATCCGACACGGCCTTACACGGTTAACACCGTCGATGAACATTTGGACATGTTGATGGTTTGCCACCATCTCGATCCGAATATTCCGGAAGATGTGGCTTTTGCCGATTCACGTATTCGGCGCGAGACGATTGCTGCCGAAGACATTTTGCATGATCTAGGCGCATTTTCGATGATCGCTTCCGATTCACAGGCGATGGGGAGAGTCGGCGAAGTTATTTGCCGCACCTGGCAAACTGCCCATAAGATGAAGGTGCAGCGTGGCGCGTTGGCGGGTGATAGCAGCTATTCAGACAATTTCCGAGCGAAACGGTACATAGCCAAATACACAATAAACCCGGCTATCGCACATGGTATTGATCATGAAGTCGGGTCGATTGAGGTGGGTAAACTTGCGGACTTGGTTTTGTGGAAACCGATGTTTTTTGGCATCAAGCCAGCGCTAATCATCAAGGGTGGAATGATAGCCGCAGCACCGATGGGCGACCCCAATGCCTCGATACCCACTCCCCAGCCGGTCCATTATAGACCTATGTTTGGCGCATTTGGCAGAGCGATCGCGACTACTTCGGTCAATTTTGTTAGTAATGCTGCTTTGCAAGCGGGTATTTCTGATGCTTTAGGTCTTAGTAAATTAATGGTGGCCTGTAAAGGCAGCCGCGCTGTTACCAAGAAAGACATGATTCATAATCATTGGTTGCCAACAATGGAAGTTGATCCGGAAACGTATGAAGTGAGAGCTAACGGAGAGTTACTCGTTTGTGAGCCCGCAGACATATTGCCAATGGCACAGCGCTACTCGTTATTCTAATGCAAAGGTACTAATCAAAATGAAAGAGTGTTTTCGGTTAACTCAGGATTCTGTCCTGGAGCCTGATTTTAAAATGGAGTTGAATTTCCAACAGCGCCAAAAAAGCCGCTACAAAGCACAGACAGTTTGCGGCGAGACACTGGGATGGTTTTTGGACCGCGGCCGAGTGTTAGAAGACGGCGACCTACTATTGTGTGAGGACGATAGCTCG
>JBLHNZ010000015.1:0-19553 GCA_047623245.1 Oceanicoccus sp.
TCTAACAAACCCGCAATATTTAGAAAAGTGGTTTTCCCAGACCCTGACGGCCCCGTTACCGCGACAAAATCGCCCTCCTTAACCTCAAGACTAAAATCTCTTAAGGCGTGCGTTTCGATTAAATCAGCTTGAAATACTTTTGATATATGTTTCATCGATAACATGTTGTGTCCTTAATCTAACTTGTTGGGCAGAAAATCGTTGGGCAGAAATTCTAAGTTATTGGTTGAGTAACAGTACTCGGTCGTGGTTTTCAAAAACGTCGCTCGATGAAATAACAATCTGCTGACCTTCACTTAGGCCCGATAATATTTCCACCTTGCCAACGCTACTCAATCCCGTACTGATGGGGGATCGCGCAGCAATGCCGTCGTCGACAACGTAAGCGACAGCTCCGGAACCACCTTGCACGAAGGGGCCTCGGGTAACCATCAAAACATCATCCCTTGATTCGATAAATATACGCGCGCTAACACGTTGATTTTGTCTCAAGCCGTCGGGCTTGTTTTCGATGAATCTAATTCGACAACGAACTTGACCCTGTTCGATCTCGGGAGAAATAGCTGAGATGTCACCGGAATATCTATCTCCAGAAAAATTGATTTCGACTAACATGCCCTGAACTAGATCGTCGGCATACGCTTCGGGAACCTGAGCTTCAACTTGGTAAGCACTCATATCGACAACAGACAGTATCGCTTGATGACGCGACACCATCGATTTTTGCTCGACTTCCAAATTGCCAACGACGCCATCAACGGGCGATTGCACGGTTAAAGCACGCACTGTTCTCTCAAGATCCTGAACCAATAGTTTTTGGCGATTTAAGGCGTGATTAAGAATATTCAGCTCCAACTTCAAGCGCTCCGTCTTCAACAATGACTCTTCTGCCTGATGATCAAAAACAGCAGAGGCGCGAAATTTTTCGTCGACAGCCTGCTCATAATCTTGTAAGGAAATGACATTATTTTCATGAGCGATTTTCGCTCTTCTCAGTTCGCGCTCTTTTGCCACGAGCTCCATTTTTTTGAGTGCAACTGTGTCTTTCTGCGTTAACTGAGCCATACGTGTATCAATTTCCTGCCTGGAAAGGGCAGTTGTCAATTCCAGTAATTTACTTTGTTCGCGCTCGTATTCATTAATCAAACCTGGACTGTCTATTTCGGCCAGAACGTCGCCGGCGTTAACTCGATCACCAGAGCGAACCAACATACTGACTCTGCCGTCCTCAGGTGAAAAAATCATCGGGCGGGTTGCAGCGACGATGTGGCCTTGAACGGATACATCGCGAATAAATTGCCCTCGCTCAACGGTCGCGAATCGCAGGCGCTGTGCATCGACCGAAAATGAGGACGTGCGCCATTTTTCGATAGAAGGATAAACAAAACCTGCAATCAGTAAACTTACTAATATTGATGATAGAACCCATAGAGATTTTCTTTTCCTGTGGGCTGGTAGCGCAGAGGTCTGCCTGCCAATGTCTTGTGTTGAAGTATCTTTGATCATTTAATCTACTGTGCTCTATTATCGTGTGCGTCGTAAAATTCAAACAGTGGAGCTGTCATCGCGGCTTTGTGAACGGGCGCTACTAAACCACTCCCTAAAACAGCTGTCTTTATTACCATCTTGCAGCTTATAAGCTATTACTATCAATTATCATGCCAAAGATTAAATGTCGTTTATTCAATGACTTAGAGATTGGGAGTGTGTCCGAAGTGTCCGGTTTGCAAATTTTCGGACTAGTGACGGACACTTATCCGACTATTGAAACGGGGTCGATATCGCCGTTAAAAGTATAATTAGTTATTGCAATTTAAGTGGCCGATACCCACAAACCTCAAATCTTCAGTCTAAACGATTGTTGATAAGAGCGTAAAAACCACGTATGTTGTGCGCAATTAGATTGCTTAAGCCAGAAAAAAATGAAAAATAACAGTAACGACACACCCCAACTTCTGATCGAAAATCAGGTTTGCTTTCCACTGTATAGCGCAGCTAACGCGATCGTCCGAGCCTACCGGCCTTTTCTGGACAAGATTGATGTTACTTATCTCCAGTACATAGTGATGATGGTTTTGTGGGAAGAATTAAGTCTTAATGTCAAAGAATTGGGACAACGGCTCAGACTGGACTCAGGTACTTTGACGCCGCTTCTCAAGCGCCTGGAAAGCAAAGGCTTTGTGGAACGCAAACGCAGTGAGCTTGACGAACGTGTGCGAATAATATCGCTGACCGCCAAAGGCATTGCATTAAAAGAACAAGCCAAACACATTCCAGAAAAGTTATCCTGTGCTGTCGATTTGCCCGCCGCACAACTGCTTGAACTCAAAAACCTGTGCGAGCAATTCCTCGGTGGTTTGGATAATTAATGCCTACTTGTGAAAATCTGGACTTTAAGAATGCTTAATGACAAGACTTGTGCTCCTTACAGGACAGTCAACCTAGGTGAATCACGCATGAGAGAATAATGCATAACAGGATATAGCTACTCTCAAATTGAAGGAGCGCTCAATTGTTTTTAAGCAACAATAGTGTTCGACACGTATTACCCCGCAAATCAATACCCATAACTCAGTAAAATAAAAAGAGAGAGAGATTCATGAAAATGCTCAACATATTGATACTAATGCTACTCGGCACGAGTGCCTATGCTTCCACAGAAAACGCTAACTCACTAACTATTACCGACGCCGACTTTAACTGTGTGCTTGATATGGAGCCCGTCCGAGGTTTTTACGTCGATAATTTGATAGATGGCCAACTATCCTCAACGGTGGCCGTAGCAGAAGCGGGAGAAGGGGAATACCCAGCTGGTTCCGTAGTGCAACTGGTGCCTGGAGAAGTGATGGTAAAACACCCAAAAGGCTTCAATATCGCTACCAAAGACTGGGAATTCTTTGAATTAAATGTATCGGCACAGGGCACCGAAATTGGCAAACGCGGTTTTGTCGACGTCATTAATCGCTTTGGCGGCAACTGTTTTGGCTGCCATGTAAAAGCCAAACCTGAGTTCGATATGATCTGTGAGACAGGTCACGGCTGCGACCCAATACCACTAACACCACAAATCACCAAGCTGCTGCAAAATACCGACGCTCGCTGTGGCGGACGCTACAAGCCGACTGCAGAGGATATGGTCATGCTTAAGGCTCTGGCAGCTCAATTAGGCGGTAACTAGACCCTTGAGGAAGCCAGTCACAGATTGAGCTCAAACACGGCGGGGGAACAATCCTCCGCCGAAAATGAAAACACTATTCTCATTTGCCGACACGCCCTCGGCCTTCTCACTCATCGGCAAGAATTCCGCTTACAACTCGGCTATCCAGTTACCTTGGCTGGCGAATCATCGGCGTCAAAGGCTGCGGATTACCAACGTTGATTTCTCCCATCACTTCGAACCCATGACGCTGATAGAGAGAGATATTAGTGGGGTTAGATGATTCAAGATACGCCGGCAGGTGGTCATTGTCACAAAGCTGAAGAACATGCTTCAATATCACAGCGCCCCGACCTTTACCTTGCATCTTCGGGTCGACAGCCAATAACGGAAGATACCAACAATTTTCTGGGTGGTAGCTTTCGATCTCCTCACCCAAACGTATTATATTTTCAATAATATTTTCGGGTACTACCGAGACGATAGTCGATGTCAATAAATTTTCATCTGCCGCAACACCGGGTGGCAACCACAACGCCACTGCAGAAAAATCATCCGCATAATAGGCTGTTTTTTTTTCGAAAGCCTTACCTCCCATTGCAAACGCTAGCTTCGCATAATTATCGACAAAGCCGGACGCGCTCGGCAGCATCCAGCGAATAAACGGATCAGCCGCAAAGGCCAGCAATGCAATGGATAATAATTCCTGCTGCAACTCATTTCCCGCTGTTTTTATTTCCGGATTATCCATTCGTTGCTCCTCCTTATTGAATTGAATTGAATTGACATTCAACGGCTGGCCGATGAAATTTAAATCGTTTTAAAACCAATACTGCTTTTACTTATATAGCGATAGCTATACGACAATTCGCGTGCAGGTGATATTTGCGAGGAAAAGACGTTTGCGTGTTGCCATAATTTATTATTAGTCATTTGAGCCCTCCTGTTTAGTTAAAAGAAAAGAACGGCAACAAAATAACCGATTTTATGGGATAAAAAAGCCGTATTACAGACTTTTAGCGAACAATTTAGGAGAGACAAAAACGTCAGTGCAAGAAGGAGTCATGAAAGCAAAGCTCCTTCTTGATAGAGCCCCTAAGACAAGAGCTAACCGAACAAAGGAATCCCCTGTGTCGCTTGTCCGGCAACAACATACCAACACACAAATAAACCGTTGATGAACCCGCCTGGATAGACACTTCCTGTCCGGTAAAAGCTCCACGTTGATACGCAGCCGATCAGAATCATCAGAGGAACAAACTGAATAGCAACGATGGTAAGCAAGGGTTGACTGGCAAGAGCCAAGGTACCGCCGGCGAACAGTGGTGCGTATTGAACAATCAGCAATAGGATAAACCCCATCGACAGAACCCCTGCATTAACGAGCATAGCCTTTCTCACAGACACGTTTAGCTGACGTAGCTGGGTATGCAATGTTGCGCCCAAAACAATAAAGAACAGACAAAAAGCGGGAGCATAAAAGATAAACTGGAAAAAATGTACTCTCGACATACTCTTTAATGCAACCACCCATAGCCGAAAGTCCGTCAAAAAGAAAAAATCGACGAGAATGACTAATAGATACAAAATACCAACCACGATCATCGCAAACCCCAATGACCGTAGTAATTCCTGTCGACTACCCACACCCAACTGCTTCAAGCTTGCCAGTTCATTCTTGCCGAACTTTATCCACAAGCCGAACAATATCGAACTAATTACGGCATTCCCCAACATCCAGAAAAGTATGCCGTTGGTAATATCCTGGCTCCACAGGCTATTAGCCGGAACCGCTAAGGAACCGATTGTTTGAAAAGGAAAAAACGTTAAAATGGGAATTAATGCCGCTAACAATGCGCCTACATACCAGCTTTTCCCCTCGCTACCCCGATAAGCAGGCATTGTTTTTGGGAGCGTTTCAAACAACTTCGTTGAGAGCATTCGATCAGACAAGGGAATCACCAGCAAACCAAACCCCAGTAGCGCCAAGAAGGTGCCCAACTCTTTCCAGTGCCAGACTTGATCGCTAGCTTCAATCGATAATTCGGGTTTCAAAATATCCTGTAACCACGTTACCGCATGCCCTATAGCCTCGGGGGAATGATGATCACCAGGATGTGTTACCGCTGGCATCGCAAGCTTTCGGGCGTTGCCGTCGTTGATGTTCCCGTACGTTTGTCCCACCACGACATCTTCGGAGGTATTAAAAAGCTTCTTCAATTTCTCGGTTCCAACGATGTCTGCTGGAATATCGGCTCCCCACATCAAAGACGAAAACTCATCAAAACGACTAAATACCAATAACAGATTTCTTGGGAACCTAGAACTGCCTTCTGCGGTACCCAATGTTCCTGTTGACGAGCCCTCTAAGACTATCGTTTTATATCCATCGGGGTATGCAGACGCAGCCATCAAGGAGGCCCAACCGCCCATGGAATGACCTTCCAATGCCACTCTATCTCGATCAACAAACGGTAAGTTACGCAGGTAAGCCAATCCGTCCGGGCCCCCAAATCCATGTGCAAAGGCCGGAGGGTCGGAAAAACCATGGCCAGTCTGATCCAATGCTAACACTACAAAACCTCGGCGAGAGAGCTCAATAGCAAACCCGGACTGTGTCTCGCGACTATTTATGTAGCCGTGAATTGCCAGAACGGCTGGCTGCGGTGACGCCGTACTGGCTATCTCAGGTATGTAAAGAAGGCCGCTCATCGATTGCCCTGCGCTTCCCGTAAAACGAACGTCTTGCACTTTAACGTTGCCGCTATCTGTTTGTATAAAAGAAGCGAGCAGGCTTCCGGCAAGTATCAAGATTAAACTAAATATTATTTTGCGATTCATGGTTTTCCTTAGCGTCGGTCTCGGAGCCGAGCGGTTTTTTATTCGATAATTCACGTTTTATTTTCATTATTAAACCAGTGATATTTACGACAAACTGTTCAATCAGCTAATTCAATCATCGGCAGCACCAATACCCGTTTTATCACGACGTACCAATACATTCGCCGCTGTGCTTTAAACAAAATACACCCAACTAAGTCAATATGACTTTTCCTATCACTTTTCTGTCTACCAATAATTGATAAGCTTCAATGACGTTTTCCATCTTCATTTTATGGGAAATATACGGTTTGATATGCCCCGTACTTAACCAGCCCATCAACGTTCGTATATTTTTTTCGCCCTGCGCAGGATTATATCGATGCAAATTGCCCAAGTTGTAACCTATGACAGAAGCATCTTTAACCAATAAATGATTCGTTTTCGCCAGCGCTGGACGACCACTGGTAAACCCCACAATCAAAATCCGCCCAAAAGGCGCAATACATCGCATCGACTCATCAAAGACATCTCCGCCAACGGGGTCATAAATAACGTCTGCGCCAAGCCCGCCAGTCAGTTCTTTGACTTGTTCGCGAAATCCGTTGCTATAATTAATTAGATGGTCGGCACCCATCTTGCCAACGACCTCCAGCTTTTTGTCGCTACTGGCTGCACCAATAACTCTGGCCCCGTATAGTTTACCAATATCAACTGCCGCTAGACCGACGCCACCTGCCGCACCATGAACCAACAATGTTTCTCCGGGCTGAAGATTTGCTCTTTGTAATCCGTAGTAGGCTGTAGCATAATTATTTCGAAATGAAGCTGCTGCATGTAAGTCGGCACCTTTCGGAATCAATGTCAGCGAGTCTGCCGCCACATTTATCTGTTCGACACACCCTCCTTGCGTTAATACCCTATCGCCGACGCCAAATTCAACAACTCCCGTACCGACCTCGGTAATAATTCCGGCCCCTTCACCGCCGACAATAAAAGGGGGCTCCGACTGCACCTGATAATCACCGGCTATACGCACCAAATCACTAAACTGAATCCCGTGAGCTTTTATTTCGACTTTAACCTGACCTTCGCCTGGGAATCCAGGAACATCAATATCCTGGACTTCTAGATCTTGATGGGAACCAAATTTTGTACAAAAAACAGCTTTCATTATCTAACTCCTTTAAGGTCTGAAGCCCTCGCCCAACAGCAATGATGTGAGTATCGCGAACCATGCAAAAAGCTTGGTTTCCAGGCACCCATTTTAGACTTATAGGCGATACAATACTTGACTCAATATAAGCACTTTTACAGCGGAAACTCCAAAAACGTACAAATATCAACCAATAACACCGCTATCAATACCACCCAAGCACGTCATTAGGTGCCAATTAGGGCACAAAGAGTGCCTCGCGACCGTCAAAAATCACATCAAATCAGGCCAAAAGGCTCTTGTTATCGATTCATGGTTTTTTTTTGACCGCGTTTTTACTTCATTTCAAAAAAGTCAAACTATTTGACGGCGCACTACAAAAATTAGATAGAACTTAACACAAAAAAAGAACACAAGCCCTTGATAATTATAATTTTTACCCTTTATGCGGTATTTTTGACAATACCGTAAATGAGCAAAAACGGTGCAGTTTTTGTCATTGTTTATGTCTTTACAAATACACCCAGGGCATTTTTCGGGCGAAACACTTTCTTTTTAGCCAAATTGCAAACGGAGTATCGACTCGGTAGAGTGGATTTACAAAGTTCAGTAGTTTATTCTTCGTACCCTTTTTTTCTTAGCCACCCATATATGGCTATTGTTTTAGCGCCATTATTGTTGGAGATTTGCTCAATGAGTTCAGAAACAAACACAGAGGTTAAATTCGGCTATCCCGTGGCACAGGGTCTGTATGATCCGGCTAATGAAAAAGATAGCTGTGGCGTGGGTTTTGTTGCTGATATGAAAGGCCGGCCAAGTCACGAAATAGTGCTTGAAGCGGATCATGCGCTGCGAAGTATGGATCACCGAGGTGGCTGCGGATGCGAGACGAATACAGGCGACGGCTGCGGCATTTTAACTGGCATGCCTCACAGCTTCATGCAAAAAGTCGTTAAGACGGAATTTGATACCGAGCTGCCGGAGCAAGGCAAGTACGCTATTGGCAATGTTTTCCTGCCACAGGATGAAACCGAAAGAAACGTCTGTAAATCACGTGTTGCAGAACTTATCAAAGATCACGGACAAATACTCATCGGGTGGCGGCCAGTGCCAGTAGAGCCGATTAAAGCGGATGTTGGCCCCACTGCATTAGCGGCAATGCCCATTATTGAACAGCTCGTTGTAGCTGCCTCCAGTGAGATTGATAAAAAAGAATTTGAAAGGAAGCTCTACCTGATTCGTAAGCAAAGTACTCGCGATAATCGCACGGACGAGAGCTTAGGTCAGGCAAAGATGTTTTACATTTGCACTCTGGCGCCCGATGTTATCGTTTATAAGGGCATGCTTACGCCCGACCAACTGATGCCTTTCTACACAGACCTCTCCGACCGAGACTATTCGTCTCACTTGGCAATGGTTCACTCACGCTTCAGCACAAATACATTCCCTTCTTGGGACCGCGCCCAACCCAATCGGTATATGAGCCACAACGGCGAAATTAACACCCGGAAAGGCAATATTAATTGGATGCACGCTCGTGAAGGCGTTGTAAAAAGCCCTCTGTTTGGCACCGACATCGACAAATTATTTCCATTGGTAGAGCCAGATTGTTCGGACTCAGGTAGCTTCGACAATGTTCTCGAATTTATGTTGATGAGTGGCCGTACCTTGCAAGAAGCCATGACGTTAATGATTCCGGAAGCGTGGCAAAACGACGACGAAATGTCGCAAGCCAAAAAAGACTTCTACGAATACAACTCAACAATTATGGAACCTTGGGACGGGCCAGCGTCGATAGCTTTTACCGACGGAAACCTAATAGGCGCCGTTCTCGACCGAAATGGCTTGCGCCCGAGCCGCTATTACATCACTCATGATGACAAAGTTATTATGGCTTCCGAAGTTGGTGTTATTCCTGTTGATCCTGCCAATGTAAAATACAAAGGCCGACTGCAGCCTGGAATGATGTTTCTATTGGATACCGAACAGGGACGCTTGATCGACGACGCAGAACTTAAGCAAAACTTTGCTGCGCAGCGACCTTATGGGGAATGGCTAAAAAACCAAGCCATCAATTTTTCCGATCTGCACACCGACGCAGAGCCTCACGGCTTTAATTCGGACACACTTCTAGATCGAATGAAGGCCTTTGGCTTTACCATGGAAACTATGCAGTACATGCTGTTGCCGATCGTTACCGAGCTTCGAGATCCCGTAGGGTCAATGGGCAACGATAGCGCATTAGCTTGTCTTTCCGATAAATCGCGGATGATTTACGATTACTTCAAGCAACTATTTGCACAAGTGACCAACCCTGCGATCGACTCGATTCGCGAAGAAGTTGTCATGTCGCTGGAGTGCTACGTTGGCCCAGAAGGAAATCTATTAGAAACAACTGAACAGCACGCCCACAGGCTTAGAATCCCGCACCCCATTTTGTGTAATGAGGAAATGGCGGCGCTGCGACATATAAATTACAAAGGCTGGAAGTCAAGATTAATCGATATCACTTATGATCTTTCAGAAGGTTCCGCCGGACTAGCAGTGGCTCTCGACCGGATCTGTAATGAGGCCGGTGAAGCAGTCGCAAACAAAGACAGCTTAATCATTCTTTCCGACCGCAATATATCCGCAACCCGCGTTCCCGTCAGTGCCCTGTTGGCAACGGGTGCTGTTCACCATCATTTGGTGAAGTCTTCAGACCGGACCAAGATCGGACTCATATTGGAGAGTGGCGAAGCGAGAGAAGTTCACCATTTTTGTATGCTGGTAGGTTACGGCATAGACGCAATCAACCCATATTTGGCATTTGAATCTCTGTGGCAAGCACAGCGTGACAATTTGCTGCCTGGCGAGAAATACGACGACGACGATAAAATCGTTGCCGCCTATCGCAAAGGTGTTGCCAAAGGCATGTTAAAAGTCATGGCAAAGATGGGAATTTCGACTCTACAGTCTTACAAAGGCGCGCAAATATTTGAGGCCGTCGGCTTGGCTGACGAAGTTATCGAACGCTGCTTTTCAGGAACACCAAGTCGCGTGCAAGGTGTTGGCCTAGCGGTATTGGCCGAAGAGTCAATGCGACGCCACAAATTGGCCTATGAAAAACGCAACCCTTTGCAGCTTACTGAATTACCTAATCCCGGTGATATTCAGTGGCGCGCCGAGGGCGAGAAACACATGTGGAACCCCACCACAATTTCAACGATTCAGGAAGCGACACGAAATAACAGCCGCGCCGCATTTGACCGTTTTTCAAAAGCATCTGATGATGACTCTACCCGAGGCTCGACATTACGAGGTTTAATGAGCTTCAAAGAGAACAGCAATGGCGGCCCCATTTCTATCGATGAAGTAGAACCTGCTACAGAAATATTGAAGCGCTTCTGCACGGGAGCAATGAGCTTTGGTTCAATTTCTCCCGAAGCCCATGAAACACTCGCGATTGCGATGAATCGCATTGGCGGAAAATCCAATACCGGCGAAGGTGGCGAAGATGCCAAGCGCTTTACACCACTGGAAAACGGCGATTCTAAGCGCTCAGCTATCAAGCAAGTGGCTTCTGGCCGCTTCGGCGTCACGGCCAACTATCTTGCTAACGCCGATGAACTGCAAATCAAGATTTCTCAAGGCGCAAAGCCGGGAGAAGGTGGTGAACTGCCGGGCGGTAAGGTTGACGACTATATAGCAATGTTAAGACACTCCACACCGGGTGTTGGCCTAATCAGCCCGCCACCGCATCACGATATCTATTCGATTGAAGACATGGCGCAGCTTATTCACGATCTAAAAAATGCCAATCGCCACGCTCGAATCTCGGTAAAACTGGTATCGGAAATGGGTGTTGGAACCATCGCCGCTGGTGTCACTAAAGCAAAGACAGATCATCTTGTCATTGCAGGTCATGACGGCGGAACGGGTGCATCACCACTAACATCCATCAAACATGCAGGCCTGCCCTGGGAGCTGGGTATTTCTGAGACCCACCAAACATTGGTGATGAATGACTTGCGTTCTCGCGTTGTTCTACAAACTGACGGTCAGTTAAAGACTGGACGAGACGTCGCTATTGCTGCATTACTTGGCGCGGAAGAGTATGGCTTCGCTACTGCGCCGCTGGTGACCTTAGGTTGTATTATGATGCGCAAGTGTCACCTCAATACTTGTCCTGTCGGCATTGCGACACAAGATCCCGAATTGCGTAAGAAGTTCAAAGGTAAGCCTGAAAACGTCGTTAATTACTTTTTCTTTATCGCAGAAGACCTTCGCGCAATCATGGCGGAACTCGGTTTTAAAACGATTAACGAGATGATAGGTCGTAGCGATGTATTAGAAATGAACAAGGCTATCAATCACTGGAAAGCCGACGGGCTTGACTTGAGCGCTATTCTTACGCCAGCACAGAAAAAACACGATCAGGTTGGTACCTTTTGCACACAAGCTCAAGATCATCGTTTAGAGCTTGCGCTAGATAATGAAATTATTAAGCAGGCTCAGCCAGCAATACAAAACGGCGAGAAAGTGAGTATAGAGCTGCCAATTATCAACGTTAATCGCGTTGTCGGAACGATGCTTTCGCATGAAATAACGAAAGTGTACGGAGCCGATGGATTGCCGGAAGATACGGTTAGAATCAAGCTGGCAGGATCTGCCGGACAAAGTCTCGGCGCGTTCATCACCAAAGGTATTACTTTGGAAGTCGAAGGCGACGCCAATGATTTTGTCGGCAAAGGGCTCTCTGGAGGAAAAATTATTGTCTATCCCCCGAAAGTGAGCTCTTTTGAAGCTGAGGACAATATTCTTGTGGGCAACGTAGTTCTTTATGGTGCGACCAGCGGAGATGCCTATTTCAGAGGTGTTGCCGCAGAACGTTTTTGCGTTAGAAACAGCGGAGCGCGCACTGTCGTTGAAGGCATCGGCGACCACGGTTGCGAATACATGACCGGTGGTCGAGTGGTAGTGTTAGGTAAGACAGGCCGCAACTTTGCTGCGGGCATGAGCGGAGGTATCGCTTACATCTGGGATAAGGATTCCAAGTTTAAAAACAATTGTAATATGGGCATGGTTGAATTGGAAAGTTTAGAGGTCGACGCCGATAGAGACGAGGTGAAAAGCCTTATTGAAAATCACTTTGAGTTCACCGGCTCTACCATCGCCAAACAACTATTGGCCGATTGGGACACTGCTGTAAGTCAGTTCATAAAAGTGATGCCAACAGACTACAAACGTGTACTCAATCAAAAAGCTAGCAAAAAGGCAAGTTAATTATTTTGAAGTGCTAGACGCCCGCGGCAACATCGGCGCGATTGCAGTTTTATAGAAAACAGACAGGTTATGGAATTATGGGAAAACCAACGGGTTTTAAAGAATTTACTCGCGACGCACAGATATATAGAGAAGTCGGCGAGCGAATTTTGGATTACAAAGAGCTATATTCGGATGCCAAAAGCAGTGTATTAAAAACACAGGCCTCAAGATGCATGGATTGTGGTATTGCATTTTGCCAGTCTAACGATGGCTGCCCGGTCAATAATCTCATCCCAGAATGGAATGATTTAGTATACAAAGAACAGTGGAAAGAAGCGCTTGACCGCTTACATTTAACCAATAACTTTCCCGAGTTTACCGGCCGGGTTTGCCCTGCGCCCTGCGAAGGTTCATGTGTATTAGGTTCCGTCGATACACCAGTAACGATTAAGAATATTGAACAGGCAATTATAGATCGCGGTTTTAAAGAAGGCTGGGTCGTCGCGGAGCCGCCAAAACTGCGTAGCGGTAAAAAAGTTGCGGTTATTGGCTCGGGGCCTGCGGGTTTAGCTGCCGCAGCTCAGCTCAATAAAGCTGGACATCTGGTTACGGTGTATGAAAGAGCTGACCGTATTGGCGGCCTGCTCATGTACGGAATACCCAACATGAAGCTCGGTAAAGATCTGGTAGAGCGCCGAGTTAAGATCCTCAAAGAAGAGGGTGTAGAATTTATAATAAATGCTAACGTTGGCGGCACAGATGAAAATGCAATTTCTTTTTCCGAAGTTAAATCTGTCAATGATGCCGTAATATTTTGTGTAGGCGCAACCCATGCGCGCGACCTACCCATTGCTAATCGTGAACTAAAAGGCATTTACCCCGCCATGGAATTTCTTCGGGCCAACACCAAAAGTTTACTCGATTCTAATCTTGAGGATGGCAACTACATTTCTGCTAAAGACAAAACCGTTATTGTTATTGGTGGCGGCGACACTGGCACGGATTGTATTGGAACGTCTATTCGTCACGGCGCAAAAAACGTGATCAATTTTGAGCTCATGCCTCAACCTCCCGAAGACCGCGCAGACAACAACCCATGGCCAACATGGCCTCGTATATTGCGAGTTGATTACGGACATCAAGAAGCCGAGCTTAAATTCGGCAACGACCCACGAACTTATTGTCTGCTCAGTAAAGAATTTTTGGCGGATGAAAATGGCAACCTTAAAGGCATAAAAACCGTTAATGTAGAATGGGTCGAAGATGGCGGAAGAATGAATATGAAAGAGATTCCCGGTTCGGAAAAAGTCTGGGAAGCGGAGCTGATTTTGTTGTCCATGGGCTTTTTGGGGCCAGAACAGTACCTCGGTGAATCTGCCGGTATAGAAACCGATGAACGCTCTAACTATAAAGCAGAGTACGACAAATTTCAGACCAACGTCGATGGCGTTTTTTCCGCAGGCGATTGTAGACGAGGACAATCTCTGGTGGTTTGGGGTATCGACGAAGGTCGTCGAGTAGCTCGCGAGGTAGATTGTTATCTCATGGGCGAATCTCTATTGCCCTATGGAAAATAAGATCGCTTGATATCGATGGTTAGAGCCTTTCCAATAGGGCTCTAACCTCATCGAAAAAAGTAATCTCTGAGCCCGTCTAATCCTTTATTATAGGCTACACTGATGACTATATCAGTAGGGAGTCAGACGATGTCAGAACGTCAATTTGAATATGGTCCAATTGTTAAAGGGATATACTTGGCATTCATTCCCTTGACGATGTTGGTGGTGATGCTTGCAACTCAATGGACAGCCTACTATATTTTGGTTTTGCTCTTTCTGGGGTTTGGACTAAGGCCGCTTTTAGAAAAAACAGGCATCTATCAAAACTACTTCGCACTTACCGATATTGTCCACGACAAAATCTATCATAAAAAATATGAAAAAAAACGCCAGGAAGTCGACCGAAAGAATCACAACGAAAAATACCGTAAAGCGCGAACACGTGATCCGAGTCTTCCAAAACACTGGTGATTTGGAAGACTCGGCTAACAACTTCTGAAGATATCTTTCTTGGTTAGCCTTTACGATTCCAGAACTCAATAGAACATAGCAGAAATGCCAAAGGCTGTATCTCGGCTATGTTTAACTAGTTCTATTGCATATTTTCAATAATGGTTACGTTTGCTAAGCCACCACCTTCGCACATCGTCTGTAGACCGTAACGTCCACCTTTTTTCTTAAGCGCATGAACTAGCGTAGTCATTAGCTTCGTCCCCGAGGCGCCCAAAGGATGCCCTAGTGCAATAGCACCACCGTGGACGTTCAGTTTTTCAGGATCGGCACCTAACTCTTTTAACCATGCGACTGGCACCGACGCGAATGCTTCATTAACTTCGTAAAGATCAATGTCGTCGATGGACAAATTGGCACGATCCAAGGCTTTCTTTGTTCCGGGAATCGGGGCTTCCAGCATAATGACTGGATCGCCACCGACCACAGTCATAGAAACTATGCGAGCTAAGGGTTTGACCCCAAGTTCTTTTAGACCTCGCTCATTAACGATTAATACCCCCGAAGCACCATCACATATTTGACTCGATGTAGCGGCAGTCAGGCGGCCATTTTCGGCAAGAATTTTAACTTTACCCATGCCTTCCAGCGATACATCGTAGCGAATACCTTCATCACTTTTATGCTGTTCTTTGGTTCCGTCTTCGCTCTCAACCTCAATAGGTATGATTTCATCATCGAATAAGCCCCCCTGCGTTGCCGCAATGGCGCGCTGATGACTCTGATACCCAAAGGCATCAAGCTCTTCACGGCTAAGACCATATTTTTCGGCCATCATTTCAGCGCCTGTAAACTGATTGAATTTAATTCCGGGGTATTTTTCCGCGATACCTGGACTAACGTAGAGCCCATGACCATTTTTGAAAGGCAAAGAAATCGGTAAGCCCATCGGTACACGGCTCATACTTTCAACACCCGCCGCGATCACACAGTCCATTGTTCCCGACATGACTGCTTGTGCGGCAAAATGAAGGCTTTGTTGAGAAGATCCGCATTGGCGATCTACCGATGTTGCCGGGACGCTTTCTGGTAGTTTGGACGCCATCACAGCGTTGCGCGCGATATTGGCCGCCTGTTCGCCGGCCTGCCCGACGCAGCCCATAATGACATCTTCAACTTTTGAAGGGTCGATACCAGACCGGTCGACCAACGCATTGAGCACTTGCGCTGCTAAATCTGCGGGATGCCAATCTTTTAATTTACCATCGCGACGACCACCGCCCGTACGAACAGCTTCTACAATATACGCTTCACCCATGTTCCTCTCCTATTTGTTGTCTCAAAAAATCACCCTTAATCTCTATTCGCGAACATCCATAACGCAAGTCACGAACAGCCTCAGTACTTCCAGGCCTTTTTAAAGACCCCAAAAAAATTCAGAAATCAAACATCCTACACAGGAACATCGGGGCGCTCAAGGGAGCCGCTCCGTATCACGCGCAATAGTCACTTAAACTATACAGTCGCGACGCTGATAAGACCGAGCACCAAAAAACGGATGCCACTCATTATTGTTCACTGTGGTAAAAAAAGACGCATACGCCACCATTGTTCAATAAATAGGGCTTTCACCCCCCAGATACACGTCTTCATGTCGGTTAAAACCCTAGCTATCGGACTGCGACTAAGTTGGGAGTACCTTCGCTTGTGAACCGACATCATCAAGGTCGGTTCCATGTGTTTCGCTCAGCAGCAGAACGGAAATCAACGTTAACAAACAGGCAATCGCAATGTAGACTGATATATAGATGGTGCCAAATTCTTTCCACAAAAACGTTGCTATTATTGGCGCCATTGCACCTCCCAATATTGCACCCAATTGATAACCCAAAGAGGCACCAGAATAGCGTACATGGGTGCTAAAGAGCTCGGTCAGATAAGCGGCCTGCGGACCATACATAAAGGCTAAGAAAATCTGCCCCCCCGACATAGCAACAACAATCCACAAAAACTCACCGGTATCAATCAATGGAAACATGATAAAGGCCCAAATACCTGTCAACACCGCGCCGAGCATATATACGCCACGACGACCAAAACGATCGGAATAGATCGCTGCGATAAATAACGTTGGAATCTGCATGAATGATGAGATCAGTACCGCGCTTAACATCATATCCCGAGATAACCCAAGCCCACTCGCATTACTACCATAGGCTACGAGGAATGCCACCAAGATATAGAAGATCACTTGTACGGCGAGAAATGCCCCTGCAGCCAAAAATATTTGTTTTGGATACAAGCGCAGAGCTTCAAGTACCGGAGATCGTTGCGTTGGTTTTTCCTCAATCGTATCAACCTCCTCAGTAAACCCAGAATCATTGACTGTATCGTGCTCAAGTTTCGATTTCTGCAACTCCTTGAATGCAGGAGTGTCTTCGAGGGTCAATTGAATATAGAGACTCAGGCCAATCAGTATCACACTTAACAAGAACGGAATACGCCATCCCCAGTCCATAAATTGCTCGTCGGAACACACAGCACTGACGGCTAAAAACGCCAGATTCGCTAAAATAATACCAATGGGTGCTCCAGCTTGTGCAAATGCCCCATAAAACCCCCTTTTATTATGCGGCGCGCTTTCCGTGACAAGTAACATCGCCCCGCCCCATTGACCACCAACGGCAAGTCCCTGGATAAAGCGCAATAACGTTAACAATATGGGTGCGGCTGGACCAATTAAAGCATAAGTAGGTAATACGCCGATCAACGTAGTCGCAACACCCATCATCAACAATGCTGTCACCAGTGCCGCCTTACGGCCTACTCGATCGCCAAAATGGCCAAAAAAAATACCGCCGATAGGCCTTGCCAGAAACCCCACAGCGAAAGTACTAAACGCTGCAATTAAGCCGACCATCTCTGGCATACCTTCGGGAAAAAACGCTTTAGGAAAAACTAATGCGGCTGCAGTTCCATAAATGAAAAAGTCATACCACTCAATGCTGGTACCGGCGAGTGATGTAACGGCAACCTTACGCATGCTTTGTTCGGATACTACGGCTTGTTGGGCAGTCATTATCTATCCTTTGTTTATTATTATTTATTGACAATTCTGCGATCGTCATGAATTTCGACGATAAGTGCCTATTATGCACCGTCGGCTTTACTGGTAGAATCTAACAATCATATACAATGAACAGGCCTATGTATTGTTCAACGTTTATTATCAAATAATTGCCCCATTGTCGGCATACTACAACACCGCTGTTCTTATTATTGATAATGTCGTTGATACCCGCCGCCCGGATGGTTAACATCAACGGCAATGAAAATTGGAATAACGCAGGAAACACCCATGTCAAACCCCGATACATTGAGCCAAAACAACATCACGGACATTATTGGCAACACACCCTTGATATATCTGCGTGAAGTATCGGAGGCAACTGGCTGCAGTATTTACGGGAAGGCAGAGTTTCTTAATCCAGGTGGCTCAGTTAAAGACCGGACAGCACTCGGTATCATTCGCGACGCGGAAGAACGTGGCGATCTGCAACCAGGAGGCACCATTGTTGAGGGCACCGCTGGCAATACAGGAATCGGTTTAACACTAATCGCAAACGCGTTGGGCTACAAAAGTGTCGTGGTAATGCCTCAAACACAAAGTAAAGAAAAAATAGAAATTTTGGATTTGTATGGTGCCGATTTGAGGTTGATAAAAACGACTACTTACGACGATCCAAAACACTATATTCACACAGCAAAACGTCTGGCTGAAAAACTAAACACCGAGCGCGACAACGGCGCAGTGTGGGCCAGACAATTTGATAATCCGGCCAACAGGGACATTCATTACAAGACCACTGGAACCGAAATATGGGAGCAAACTAACGGAACAGTCGACGGCTTTATTTGCTCAGTGGGAACCGGGGGCACATTAGCAGGCGTTGGCGCAGCGCTAAAAGAACGCAATGCCGATATAAAAATCGGCCTTGCCGACCCGATGGGTTCGGCGATGTATAATTACTACAATAGTGGCGAATTAAAAGCTGAGGGCGGCTCAATTGCCGAAGGAATTGGTATTAGTATCCTCACTGACAACATGAAAGCGGCGGTTGTTGATGTCGCCTACCAAATTCACGATAAAGACGCCCTTCCCTTTATTTTCAATTTGCTACAGCATGAGGGGCTGTGCCTTGGAGGATCTTCGGCAATTAATATCGCCGGTGCAGTGAATCTCGCCAAAGAACTCGGTCCGGGGCACACAATTGTGACGATTCTTTGTGACTACGGGAATCGGTATCAGAGCAAGCTCTTTAACCCTGCATTTCTGCGCCGTATGAAATTGCCAGTGCCTACGTGGATGGAAGGGCACTAGACGGACCATTATGTGACTGGCTCACGACTAAACAATGCGAGTGATAAAAAGGCGCTATTGCGATATCTCACTTATCGTAAAAACAATCCACTAGCGCCAATTTAACACACGAAACTCGCTGGTAAGAAGCGCGCTTAGTGCGTTCCAATACCGCCGCGAGGAGGTGGATCGACAGCCTCGGGTAATCCTGACCAATCCCAACCCGCAGTATCGCGAGAGACTCCCATTAACAAGCCGTGCATATCGCGCGGATCAGTCCATAAGCCATCGGGCTCATCTTCCGGATTACCCGATCGCGGCGTCCAGCGCACACCAGCGTCGCGAAATCGTGCGGTTAAGGCTTCCATATCATGAGTCTCGCAATAACACATATACAACGAGTCACCGTGTTTCGCCGTCCATCGCCCCATGGCCACATCGTCTCTTACCACTTGCGACAATTCGATACGATCCAGGCGGTTTGGCTTGTTAAACATGGTTAACGTGCCTTCATAACCAAAGTTCGGGCTACCGATCGCCGTGAAATTACGTGCTTCAAGCTGAAACAAGCCCGCATAATGGGCAGCCGCAAATCGCCAGTCTGTGACCAGCGTATTAGTGACTTCATACAGAAAACTCGCTAAGCCAACACGGCGCCGAGGATATGTTTTCGAAATAACAAAACTCATACCAAAGTGATCCTGTGGCGGTAAATAGAACTGCTCACCATCCTGGATACACTCAAAACCCAGGGCCTCAATATGGGCTTTTAATCGCTCGGGCTCATTGCAAGAAAGGCCCGCA
>JBLHNZ010000016.1:0-19040 GCA_047623245.1 Oceanicoccus sp.
CCCAAATGACCGGTTGCGGGAGATGTACTCGAATGATCACTTGAGCAAATTTACCCAGAACACGTATAGTAAGGTTTAGTACGGATATCGATGTCGTTTTTCAGTAATGACTGACCGGATCAATAAGGCAGAATTTGGTAAAAAGGGATCGGGCGTCAAACTCTATTGGTTAACGCCCATTGGGTAACATTTTACGGTTACTGTTATTTTACTCTCCGATTCAATGCATCGGACATAGACTTATCCGCTACTGCTTCGAGCCAATCCAAATCGACAGATTTGTGGGCTTCGCAAATGAACCAAGGTTCTCGTGAATCGGGTTCAAGCATGAGACCATTTGAAATCAGGTTGTGAGCGAATTCCGTATATAGGTCGCTGTTGGTTTTTTTCCAATCACGGTAGTTTTGGGGTACCTCTTTACCGAAATGCACGCCAAACATAGAATTTGGACCGGCAAATTTATGGTTTATATTGTGTTTAGTGAATACGCGGGACAAGGCACTTTGAATATTGTCACCGATTTTGTTAATAGTGTCATAAACTTCAGTTTCATTCAAAATCGTTAAAGTTGCTTTTGCCGCGCTGAGAGCGATCATATTAGCGGTGTAGGTGCCGCCATGTGTTACACCACTTTCATCAGAACTGATGATGCTCATTACTTCGGCACGGCCACCGAAAGCGGCGACGGGGTAACCATTCCCGATTGCTTTTGCATAAGTGGTTAAGTCAGCGTTAATACCATATAACTCTTGCGCACCTCCTTTGGCAACGCGGAAACCCGTTTTGACTTCGTCCATGATCAGCAGCGAGCCATGGGCGTCGCACATGTCGCGTAATTTCTGCATATACTCTTGAGTCGATGAAATACTGCCACAGTTACCGAGTATTGGCTCGATGAGCACGGCTGCGATATCGTGGCCAACACGAGCGAATACCTCATCAATACAGTCAAAGTCGTTAAGAGGTACGATTTCAAGATGTTCGCGAGTACTAACCGGAATCCCGCTACCGAAAGACTTGATTACTGGCGTATTACCCTCTTTACTGTCCCATTGTTCAACGTCAGACTTCCACATCATCTCATCATAAAGGCCGTGGAAGCCGCCTTCAATGATCACAATTTTGTCGCGGCCAGTGAATCCGCGAGCAGTGCGAACTGCGCCCATAACAGCTTCGGTACCCGAGTTTGAAAAACGCATGCTCTCTATATTAGGGCACATTTCCTTAATAAGGCTGACTACCTCCGAGTCTAAGGCTGTCGAAAAACCAGAAATCGTGCCAGTTTCGGTTATCGTACGTATAACTTCCCTGTCCACTCTATTGTCTCGATAGCCGAGAATAATCGGACCATAGGCCAAACGAAAATCCACATAAACTTGACCGTCTTCGTCGGTGATGGTGCCGCCTTTCATGTTTTTAACGAATACGGTGTTCTTCTCGCCCCAGTATCGGTAGCTATCTGCTACGCCCATAGGCATATGGGTATGCGCTGTGGCCAAGAGTGACGTTGTACGGGTTTCTTTCATGCTGTTTTACCGTGATTGAAATTGTAGGTTAGCAAAAACTGGACAGAGATCAGGCCAACTTTTCTCAAAAATAAAGCCGCTGATAATACATGGCTAATTATGCGATTGCCAATAATACGTCGGTTTTGACGCTATGGACTGGGCGAAAAGTAGGCACCTCCTGTAAGTAACTTAGCAAGTAAGCCCGATAACGTTGAATATGACTTTATTAAGGACAGCTACCGTATTTTGGACGGGAATTAGCGAATTCGTAGTTTTGGACCTTCGTCGCAGTCATTGTTGTAGTTCTATCACAATGGAGAAAAGCATAAGACAACGGTTACAGTGCGTTTTTCGAACTGAGAACACTCAGTTCGCACGAGTAACCTTTCTTTCAATTTGATGTCAATCATCACCCAGCGAGAATCATCGCGATGTGACATGTGATTACAATCGTTCGATTTTGGGGAAAGTTCGGTGTGATCAGAGTGACTTTCGTTGACAGCCTCGGCAGTGCTTACACTGCCGACATTTTAGAGCTGGAATGGTAAATTAAAACGGTCTCCTGACTTTAATTGGTCCCGAAAAAGTTACGTGCCCTAAAAATGCTACTTCCACCCCTATGCTCCGTTTAATCGGATATTACTGATAACATCATCAATGCTAAAGGCGTCATGTTTAGTTTAAAATGACGAATATTTCATGATCTTTGTTCCCAGAATGACTTATTTTGACGATTCTGTAGTTGGGCTTGTATCTGGGCAAAGCCGCTGAGGAGATACGTTTTTTTCTATATGTCTTGTGTGAACCTTTAAAATTTGACTTGTCGTCTATACCGAAAAAATTGTTCGAGTTTCAGGAACATTATACTTGGGCCTTTTTTCGAAGAACTATCCGAAGGCCATCAAAAATGAGTCTAGGTGAGCTGTGATGTTAGCTTTATTGATTATTTTTGAAGTCCACTTGTGGTAAACCTACGATGTAAAGTATGAAATAACGTTTCGGCCGAGCGCTAACGTTAAGTATAAATATTCGCATGCTTCCATTGATTAGTATTACACTCACCGCTTCTGCGGGTCCGCCATTGGGAAATACCACATGCTCGATTATTTAGACAAGCTCATCCCTGTACGATTTTGGTTTTGGAACATTAGTATAGTGTTAACGATTGGTCTAATGATTGCTGCCGGTATTACCGAGCAGGAGCATCTACTGTATTGGCCTATTCTGGGTTTTGGCTTGCTCAGCGGGGTTGGATTTGTCGACTATATTCAACCCCGTCAAACCATACGCCGCAATTATCCTGTCATCGCCCATTTCCGTTTCTTTTTCGAAATGATTCGGCCAGAGATTCGTCAGTATTTTATTGAGTCCGATACAGAAGAGTTACCATTTTCTCGAGCCCAACGCTCTCTTGTCTATCAGCGTGCAAAAACCGCCAGTGATAAAAGGCCGTTCGGAACCCAGTTAAACGTTTATGAGCCAAATTACGAATGGATTAATCACTCGTTGGTTCCAGGAAAAATACTGGATACCGATTTTCGGATTGACATTGGAGGGCCAGATTGCACGAAACCGTACTCCTCCAGCGTATTTAATATTTCCGCGATGAGTTACGGGGCTTTGTCCGCTAATGCTATTAGGGCGTTAAATGAAGGTGCCCGCCGTGGCAAGTTCTATCACGACACAGGCGAGGGCTCGATTTCTCGCTATCATCGTTCTGAAAACGGATTCGGCGGTGGGGATTTAGTATGGGAAATAGGATCGGGGTATTTTGGCTGCCGAACCGAAGAGGGACTGTTTGATCCAGAAAAGTTTGCAAAAAATGCCCAGTTTGATCAAGTTAAGATGATCGAGCTGAAGCTTTCTCAGGGAGCTAAGCCGGGGCAGGGTGGCGTTTTGCCTGGCGAAAAAGTGACTGAGGAAATTGCTGCAGCCAGAGGTATTCCCGTAGGTGTTGATTGTATATCGCCACCACAGCATTCCAGTTTTTCTACGCCGCTTGAACTAATGGCATTTATTCAAAAGCTGCGAGAACTTTCTGGCGGTAAACCGGTAGGTTTAAAATTGGCAATGGGTCACCCATGGGAGTGGTTTGGCATTGTTAAAGCCATGCTGGAAACTAACATCACTCCAGATTTTATTGTAATCGATGGTGGCGAGGGTGGAACCGGAGCAGCTCCAGTAGAGTTTTCTAATCATGTCGGCACACCATTACGCGACGCATTAATCCTGGCACATAACACCTTGGTCGGAAGCAATTTACGTGACAGGATAAAAATTGGTGCGTCGGGGAAAATAATATCTTCTTTCGATATAGCCCGCACAATGGCGCTGGGTGCCGATTTTTGTAATTCTGCGCGCGGCTTCATGTTTTCGGTAGGCTGTCTGCAAGCCCAAACTTGTCATACCGGACATTGCCCTACGGGCGTTGCAACACAAGATCCATGGCGTATGCGCGCCTTGGTAGTCCCCGATAAAGCTGAAAGAGTGCATCAGTTTCACAAGAGTACGCTTAAGGCACTCAAACACTTAATCGCCGCCGCCGGACTAAATCATCCTGGAGAAATTGGACCGGAACATATTATTAATCGAGTATCTGCCACAGAAGTACGTTCGTTGGTAAATTTACATTTGTGGATTAAACCGGGTGAGCTTTTAGATGGCATGCCAGAACACCGCGTATTTCAGGCTTTCTGGAGAGAAGCTAGGACCGACAGCTTTGCCGAACCGGCGGCTGTTGTGATGATGCAGAATAGCAAGTTAGCTTAAGTGATATTCGGTTCCAATTGAGTGTCGGTCACGGCCAACGCAATCGATTCAGCTAAACCTAAAATGTGCAGTTTATAAAGGCGCTTTTTCAGAGTGCCTTGGCGACCACCCACAACCATGACTATCTCGAAAAATTAAACATTTCAAGCCAAAGTTATTCTCAAATATGGAGAAGATCTTTATGAATAGTGGAAATGTGCACGTATCTCAATACCGATTGTAACCGACTAGACCTGAATTGTGTGCTGTGAAGTTACAAGGCTTCTAGCTATGTAGCTCGCTAAGCCCACTGCTGAGGCTACTTATCTATTCGCCTTCCCGTTGAGCTGCTGAGCCAGCTCGTACTGAACTCACAAAGAAACCACGTTTATCGACTTTTGTAACGGTTTAAGCAAGTTGAGTAGGGGACGAATACCCAGTTAATGTAAGTTCAAAATAAACGAGTCAATATTAAGTTGCGATGAAAAAAGCGGCTGTATCTTGCCGGTTTAAGCTCAGTGACGTCTCGAACAAATTGGATGATAGTCAGAGGGGCTCAATCCAGAACCTAATTTTTACAATACTCCTATGAAAATGGCCAATAGGGATTACACTTAACTGAGTATTCGATCAATTGATACCAGGAGCGTTTATTATGAATTTTATTGACAGATCATTCGATAACGAAAGAATCGAGCTTCATGGTAAATCATTTAGGGGCTGTACATTTACGAATTGTGAGTTGGTTTATGACGGTGACCGTTCACCCACCTTTGCCAACAATACATTTTTGGATACAACATTTGTGTTCACGGGTGCGTCGTTAAGAACTCTGTATTTTCTCGGGAATATGTACCATGCAGGTGAAGGTGGAAGAGAAGTGATTGAGAAGACTTTTGCCGATATTAAAAATGGCGATGTTCATGGACATGAAGTCTCGACAATCATTCCACACACTATCGACCATAGCCTAAACTCTGATGTTGTCTAAACATTTTCATTTTAAGGTCATTTTGTGATTATAGGTTGTGTTCTTATATCTCTGTAAAACAATTTTCAGAGTGGTTGTTCACTCAACTCAGTTACCACCACTATTTCATCTGGATATCTCAAGATAACAAATCACGATAAAAAGACAACGTATACTTGCTGGGCGCATACGTTAGTTTGCAGCAGGTATTCTTCAATTTACCACTTAATGGGTAACACTCATTAAGTGGTAAATTGAAGTGGGTCGAGGTGAAGTCGATACTGGGTCTAGCATTGGTATGTTAATGAGTGGAAATAATGACCAACGTCGTTCTTGTTTTACGATTAGGTATCGTAAAAAAACGTGAAAGAACCTTGTCTTTATAACAACAATAATATCAGAAAGCCTAAGCTCTCTGGGGAGATTTAGAAATGTGTGGAATCGTAGGCGGAATGCTCAAAAAACCCCTCGAGGATTCAAAACTTGATAAAGCTCTGAAAACGCTTCACCACCGCGGACCGGATTCCAGTGGACGATGGATCTCGCGAGACCGCTGCAAGTTTCTAGGTCACACTAGGTTGTCCATCATCGGACTGGAGAATGGGGACCAACCGATAAACGACCCCACTGGCCGTGTCCATATGGCCGTTAATGGGGAGTTTTATGGTTACCGCCGAATTCGCGATGAGCTGCGCGGACAGGGTTACGAATTTTCAACAGAATCAGATAGTGAAATTGCGTTACATCTTTACCATCGCGACGGGTTGAGCTTGGCACAAGAACTAAGAGGTGAATACGCAGTACTCATTTTTGACGAAAGCATTAACGCGATGTTCGGCATTCGAGATCGTTTTGGAATAAAACCGCTTTTTTATGCTATCCATGAAGGTGGAGTCTATTTTGCGTCGGAAATAAAAGCCTTGCTAGCGATGGGTATTCCGTCGCGTTGGAATAATGAGGCTGTTTTACAAGAAGCCTATTTTGCACGACCACACTCGCAATCATTGTTCGACGGCATATATTCCGTTCCTCCGGGACATTATGCCATTGCTCAAAACGGTGAAGTGTCCGTATTTCCCTATTGGGATTTTAACTTTCCTAGCGCCGAGGAGCTCGCAGCTGATGACAGGTCAGACGAAGAGGTCATTGAGGGGTTTAGAGAAGTGCTTGCAGACGCAACAAAAGAGAGAATGGTTGCCGATGTTGAGGTAGCCGCCTACTTGAGTGGCGGCATCGATTCCTGCGCGGTACTGGGCTTGGCACAATCCATGACAGATAGACCCATTCGCGCCTTTACGTTGTCGTTTGACGATGCCCTGTTCGATGAAAGCTCTCTCGCTCAAGAGCAGGCCAAATTGAGCGGCGCTAGCTATCACCCAGTGCCAGTAACGACGCAGATGCTAGCGGACTCCTATGCCGAAGCGGTATGGCACGCCGAAACGCCTTTTATCAATGGCCATGGAGTTGCAAAATATATTCTTAGCCGCGAAGTACGAGACGCTGGTATTAAAGTGGTATTTACCGGAGAGGGCGCCGACGAGATGCTCGGGGGTTATGCGCCCTTTCGGCGCGACGTATTACTTTACAATAGTGAGCGACAAGATAAGGCCACGGTTGAACGCCTGCTCGCCGAAATGAGGGAAAGCAACAAGGCGGTACCGGCGCTAATTGGTAATGAAGGGAAACCTCCTGAATCCTTGGATCTGGTGCGGCGTCAGCTAGGCTTTGTGCCCTCGTGGATGGAAATAATGTCGGGTATGGGAGAAACGTCGCGGGAGCACTTTAGTGCCGCGATGAAAAACAGTACTAAAGGCATTAATCCCTACGCAATGAGTATGGCGCGTTTACCAGTCGCCGACCAATTGCGTGGTCGAGACCCCCTCAATCAGTCTCTCTATACTTGGTCTCGAATACAGTTGCCCAATTTCATTCTGACCTTTCTCAGCGACCGTATGGAAATGGCTCATTCCATAGAGGGCAGGGTGCCATTTCTCGACACCAAAGTCGCAGAGTTTTGTACTCGAATACCGATCCATATGAAAATAAACGGTATGCGGGAAAAGCATGTATTACGTGAAGCGGCAAAAGACGTCATCATTGACTCTGTCTACAATCGTGAAAAACATCCGTTTACAACGCCACCGGCAAAAGTTGGAGGAAAAGATGCCTTGTACGAGCTTTATGCCGATACGTTCGCATCCAAATCATTAGACGATCAGCCTATTTATGATCCGCAGGCTGTACGCGATGTATTTAAAAATTTTGGGAAGATACCGCTGCAAGAAAGAACACTCGTCGATAATTTTTTGAACCGGGTGTTAAGCATGACCTTGATGAATGAACGGTTTAAAATGTCTGGATAACTTGAGTAACACTCGGCATCGCTGTTGGTATGAAAGACAAGTCCCATGATTACTTCATGAATTTGGCATTGCAAGAGTGGCACAAAGCGCTTTCCGCCTGCCTGCCTAATCCGCCGATTGTTTGTGTTTTGGTACAGGGAGGAGTAGTGGTAGCCCGAGGATTTACTAAACAGCCAGGACGCCGTCACGCCGAAGCGAGTGCTCTAAGCAAAACGCTGGGATCCTTATCAGACGTTGTCGCTTACGTGACCTTGGAGCCCTGTTCTTTTCATGGTCGTACTGCGTCTTGCGCACTGGCGTTGATAGAGTGTGGAATAAAAGAAGTCTACGTTGCAATACGTGATCCCGATATCAGAAATAGAGGGAAAGGCGTTCAGTTATTGGTAAATGCCGGCGTCAGTGTGACGGACAATATTCTATCGGATGCCGTTTCGAGGTTTTTGTCGCCTTATCTAAGTACTGCTATTGATGAGGGGAGCGAACAATTCTAAAGGTCTAACTTTTCCACAAACAGATGGAACGGGGTCCGAAACAATACCCGAAACAATACCCGAAACAATCTCCGAAACAATCTCCGAAACAATCCCGAACGAATACCTGTTCGAAAAGTTGACACTATGATTACGGACTAAGTTATCGAATTCAATTCCCCAGCCCGTTGATCTTCAAAAAAGGTTTGTTTAAGCCCTCTGCTATTTCAGGTTTTAGAGTTATCGACTTTAAGAATTCACAAGGGCATCGAGTAGGGCCGCATCTCCCAAACCCGACCCTTCGACGATACGACCCAAGGCATATTCTGGTCCAACAATACCGGGACCTTCGCCCGCTGGTAGAGGCGGTGTGTAATATCCCAAAGCATAGGAACCCATTGTGTAACCAATTAAGTCCTGCAATTTTGGATCAAGGTTCTTGGCAATGTCTGGAGGAGTCGAAAGATATTGATTTTCTTCCTGGCGCAACCAGCCCAATGTATAGGTTAAATTAATTCCTACCCGATCTTTGCCTGTAATGTTTTCTCCGCCACCATGAAAAACGCTACCGGTGTAAACCAATACAGACCCAGGTTGCATTTCGGCGTAAGCGATTTCCTCATCGGTACACTTATGGTCGTCGGGCCAGGCACTACTTTTCGGTACAACCTGAGTTGCGCCATTATCTTTAGTAAATTCACTGACAGCCCAAATCGTATTTAGTTGGGGTTCAACACCTTTCAGATATTTTCCCCAAGCCCATCGGTCTCGATGAATTTCTTGTTTCGGCTGCCCAGGCATTATACGAATTACCTGGCCTAGGTGCAGTTGGTGGCGCGCACAATTGGGGTGTAAAAAGCCTTGGCAAAGTTGGTCTATGGTTTCATTGAGTATCAAGTCTTGGCAGCCAGCGGAACGTGCAACCAATCCACCTGTGCGCGTCGTGAGGTGCCCGGAAAAGACATCACCGCCTACCTCGGTAGCATCGACGTAAGGTTTGACCTCGCGCCATAGGGTTGAAATTTGTTCGGCGCTCGCCGCGTTCTTTAAAATAAATGCGCCGTCTCGTTCAAGAACAGAGAGTAGCGTTTTTATATCGGTATCTGCGCTCAGCGTTTCCAGTGTTGGCATTGAGAGTTCTCCCGTTGTTGATTGCTATTTTTACAATTATGAATTCTACAGGGCTCCAATATTGGTCTTTTTTCAATCAATATTCAAGTAGCGGTCGATCAAAAGAAGTATCGAGTGTTTGCTCACGATTGTCTAAGAATCTAGTTCCTCAATACGAGTTACGCCATGTGGGTTTGGTTTGCCGTCGGCACCGAGACTGACAAAAACCATAGTATCAATAGAGATAATAGTGGCCTTATTGAGCTTGTTTCTTACCTTGGCACATAAGGTAATTGAGCTGCGTCCCAGGGACACTACTTCAACACCCATTTCAATAACATCGCCCTGTTTTGCTGAGCTTACAAAATTAATTTCAGACATAAATTTGGTAACGAGGTGTTTGTCTTTCCCCAGCTGGCACATGGCAAAAATGGCGGCTTCTTCGTCGATCCAGCTAAGCAGTTTGCCGCCGAATAAGCTGCCGTTAGGGTTTAGGTCTTCGGGTTTGATCCATTTACGAGAGTAGAATTGCATAGTGTTCTCTGTCGGCCTGTGATTTAGAAAAGGTGGATTTGTGAATGTTAAGTTTACGAAACGCCCAAGGTTATATACTAGGAATGATATCATGCAAGCAGGTTAGCTGTTATTTCTAACAAAAATAAAGCGGGAAAATGAAAGTTAGGCGGGTGATGTGGTCAGTGTTCATTGGTTTTTGGTGATATGACCACTATTCTCTTTATGCTTCGGCGGTCATTATGCCAACGAACACTGAACCTCGAACAAAAATGTTAAAATACCGAGAGTGAATCACAGATAGGGTTTCTGTGGAAAACTGCCAATCATAGCGTTGTTGGAATTGGGTTGTGTCTTTCAGCTAATTTCGATCGAGGTGGAAGGCCTTCCCTTGCAACTATCAAAAAAGGCTAGCCCGCTTCTTACGACGGGCAAGGATTTGCGTCACTTTTTTCAATATTAAGAAAGCAAACGCTTGGTCTGATAGTTATTGCTGATTAATAAATTATGATGCTAGGTCAACAGATAACGAGGAAGGGGTAAGTTGGGCCATAATATAGCGCTCCGGAAGCTCGCGGTTTCGCATTTTTTCAGGTGAGGCGGTAATCTCGACGTCGTAGTTATGTAGTTCTTCGGGAATATACCAATGTAGTTTGCCACCCTGGTAGGCTTGCCATACTGTGTCAGCGACACTTTCCGCGTGCATCATTCGCCACATACCTTCTTTGGGAACAAATGTTTTGATTTCTTCGGGTAGCATGCCAGTATCAATAATACCTGGAATCAGGTCGACCACCCGAACTCCATAGGGTTGCAACTCCACAGAGAGTGCTTCAGTTAGTCCCTTTATCGCATGTTTAGTTGCCGAATAGGCTGCCATGCCCGGCGCGCCAAACGTAGTTGAGCCTGAAGATGTAGAGATACATAGAGAACCTGCTGTGACTTTCAAAATTGGAATTACTCTGTGTTTGAGGTTCGCGCCTGTAATAAGATTAACGTTTATTATGTTCATGATTTCGTGCCATGAAGTCTTGTCAAAGTACCCTTTTGAATCAATGCCTGCGTTATTGAATAGAATGTCAATATTTCCACCCGCGTGTCGTGCGAATACAGCCAAAACGGCTCCCGTGGCTTCAAGATCAGTGACATCAAGCTTCTGAAACAAGCCGTTTGTCGTCCCAATTTTTACTCAAGTTTTTTTAGGGCTTGCAAATTTAAGTCATAGCAACCAACGAACCAACCTTTTTCAGCAAATGCAATAGCGGTTGCCCGACCGATTCCAGATGCCACACCGGTAATAAAAATTGATTTTCGTTTCATGTTCGCCGTGTACTCCATATCTTAAACCTTCCAAATTATTTACACATTGGCCATTTTTCTAGAACTGCTAGATTGCGTAATTTTTGTCTAAGTTGAGGTTTGGAGCTATAACCATATGGGCCATTTTTTTTACGAATTTGGCCAATTGTAATTCACTTCTGGCAACCTTCGAGGGTGAGGGCGCGCGTTTTCAAAATTCCGATGGACTACAGGATGACCAGTTTTTGAATAGCCGGTTGAAAGTCGATGTGTTTTCAATGCCTAAACGCCACGCCACGCCACTTCAGAAATAGGAAGATTTGTAGTGATGAGCAAATGTTCGGCGCTTTCTCGCCTTACCTCGTTCCATATGCATGAGTAGGTGGTATCCATATTGCTAAGCATTCTGCGTAAGCTTCGCGTGCTGAGGGCCAGTGTTCGTGCTACAAGTTCTTGGCTTGGGGCTTCGCCACATTCTAAGGTTTTTATTAAGGTCTTACGCACCTCACTCACGATCGCAGGTTTCTGAAATGATCCCTTACATTTTTCTAGGGCATTTTCGCCTATCGATTTAAGATTAGGGTTTCCAGAAGAGATGGGGAGTTTGAGTGCACCTCCTGAAAGCGTTAGTCCAGAGTGTTCGCACGAAAAATTCAAGGTCACTCCAAAGTGCTTCACCCAACTTGTCGTGTCCGCTGGTCTCGACCTGGTGAATTGAGCAGAGAGTATATTTTGACGGGATAGTCTCATCCATTCTGTAAATATTTTGAAATAGATCGCAACGCCGGCGTCGACGGTCGGCTCGGACATCCCCTATCTTGTCGAAGTATTATATTCAAACAATTATCTAATCCATTTTCGACCTCAATCCAAATGCTATCATGCATGACGCTGAGATGTTTTTACATAGTCTACAATGCTTCTCCCAGGGTAGGGCTACTTTGGATTGTCATCGCCATGGCGTGAAATGTCATCGGTGTAATGTAGGAGGCAGCATTTAGCCCTACGGATTCATCATCGGCTTCTTCAACTAGCGCTGCCCAAACGTGTTCCATAGCATCAACTGGAACTCTATCTTCTGATGTGTTTAGTGCGAGTATTTCAAGATTTGCGACGTTCATCAAATAGGACCCATCGACGCCATAGCGTTCACCGCTCTTGCAGATTGATAAAATCCAGCTTGCTAGCGTTGTCTTTTGTCCCACAGTTTTTCCTTCAAACTTTTTTGAGCTTCACACTAATACTCCAAGTGAAAGTATATCGAATGATTTATAATATACCCTTGTGTGTAAATCGCACAATATTAACATCTTTAAAGTCGCTGGTCGTTCGAGCCACGTCTGGCTATATCCAAAAATAAAGACAATCGAAGATCAGTGAGAAGAGGCATAGAGTTAACTTTGGATTTCGGAATAAGTGGCAATTTCAGTATAGACCGCTCTGTTAAACATGTAGAATTACAAGGCTTAGATTCGAAGAGAAATGAGTCGTGTTCGCAGACGAAAAATGTTTTTTTGTTAATGATTTTTCCGCGTGTTGAATAGTGCCAGGAATAATGTTTTAGAGTGATTATGGTTGTTGTTGTTTAGGAATGTTAACGTCTGGATATTCGTCGCGAATGAATGTAATGGTTTCATCGGTTGTGAATGTATCGGTTTTTTTTGTGTCGTATTGATAGTATGTTTTTACGTATAGACCATCTTCTAACATTTTTTCTAAGCCTTCATCGTATACTTTTTTAAGCCTGCGGCCGCGATCTGTGTCCTGAAAAAACATATAGATACCGCGAGAAAAAAGAGGGCGAGAAGTAAACCCCTCTGCGGTGCTTTTTAAAAGATCGGGAGAAACCGAACGAATACCTATCCGGCTCTCGAGCCAATAGTCTGCTCGCCCGAGGTTTACCATCTCTACAATTGCTTCAAAACCCGCGGCTTGACTAATGTCCATCTGGAAAAACTGCCTTAAAGATTGCGCTGATTGCTGAGACTCCCCAATTTTTTCTTTAAAAATTTGATCTGGTGGCCAATCAGGAATCCAACCTTTTGTGTGGTCGTAATATATATACCATGTGGTTACCGAAGCTGGAAGTTTTGCTTGTAAAAAAACATTTGAATATTGTCCGAGAGACTCTCTACTGGATACAAATGTATCGATTTTGTCTGTCGCTAATGAATGCGTTAGGCGTTTTGCAGGGAACTCTTCGATATCGATATTCATCCCTTTATCTGTGAAAATTTTATGCGCAATATTGTCGGACCAGCGAATACCTTTGGTGTCCGGAAACCGCCCCAAATATCCAGCATAAATCCCAAAACGTACAGATTCGTGGTCAACTGTTGCCAAACCAGAGCCATGGGCTAAGTAAGTTATCAGCAAGCTGAAAACAAGGAACACGTACGTAGTGATTTTTGTCAATGTCATTGGTTTCAAACTGCCTAGATATACGATTACTGAGATCCTCGTTCCGCCACAAGTGTCTACTAGAGAGTATAGATGAAGAAGGCGTATAGGAAAAATTAATACCTACATATTTGTCAATTTGCTAATACCAATAAAAATAGCAAGACAGCCGTCGACCAGTACGCTTTTTTGCGTTACAGCACTCATTAAGCATAGACAAAGGCATCGGGGAGTGGATGTTGCTGCTTTGTGTGTGTTTTTAATTTTGAATATCGAATTGATAAGGTTTCCGGTAATTGCAGAGGGAAACTAGTTTGCTATATTGCTGTACGTATGTTCAGCCACGGGATTATCAACTAGATTGATTTATGGTTCAGGCGACTAAATGAAAATGATGGTCGATACGGCAGGTCTTAACCGGCAGCAACAATAAGCCGTTGTCTACGGTGAGGGAGATTCAAATTCGAGTAAATGCCCGCTCCTCATTATAGCGGGTGCCGGTACCGGAAAGACGAACACCCTTGCGCACAAAATAGCTCGTCTCATTTTGAAGGTCGCAGCGCCTGAGCGTATCTTGTTAGTGACGTTCGCTAGGCGCGCCGCCAGTGAATTGTGCTCGAGACCAAACCGAATAATTGAACAACAACTTCGAGAGCAACAAAAGCGCTATCAACCAGTGAAAATAAACTGGATGGGCACCTTCCATTCAGTTGCAGTTCGTTTACTTATAGAGCACGCCAACGCCATTAGCCTCGATCGCGATTTTACCACTATGGATCGAAATGACAGCGCAGATATGATTGACGTCATAAGGCATTAATTGAATTTTACTAGCACCTAAAAAAGGTTTCCGACCAAGAAAACCTGTCTCGATATTTATTCCTGGTGTGTCAACAGTAAACGGAAAATTATTGAAATTCTGGATGCTCACTTTCCACATTGTCGTGGGTGGGAAGCAGAGCTAGTCAGACTATTCTCCGTCTATTCTAAAACCAAAATGGAGCAAGTCTTTCTTGACTACGACGACCTTCTTTTGTATTGCTACCACATGGCTCAAATACCTGAAATTGCCCGGCAAGTTCGCGAGTAGTTTGATTATATTCTAGTCGATGAGTATCAAGACACGAATATCCTGCAAGCTGGTATTTTGCTGGGCTTTTTTCCTAGCGGTAAAGGTTCGACGGTCGTGGGTGATGATGCCTAGTCCATCTATAGTTTTCGCGCCGCAAACGTGGATAATATCCTCAATTTTCCGGGTCAATTCGACCCTACGGCAAAGCCATTTCTCTGCGGCAAAACTATCGCTGTCATCAAGGCATATTAGACCTGTCGAACGCACTATATATCCGAGAGATTAGATGACTATAAAATTGAACTATTCAGTGACAAAAAATCTGGACCAAAACCCAAATTGGTATCGGTCGAAGATGATGTCAAACAAGCGTCCTATATCATTGAGCAGGTATTAGATGCACGAAAGCGGGGAGTGGAGCTAAAAGATCAAGCTGTGCTATTTCGCTCCAGCTATCACAGTGACCGACTTGAATTGGAACTAACTCGAAAGAATATACCGTACGTTAAACACGGCGGTCTCAAATTCCTGGAAGCGGCACATGTGAAAGAATTGCTATCTATCATGCGTTTGGGGGGATAATCCAAAACACAAAATGTCCGCGTTCAGGCTACTCAAATTACTACCGGGTGTAGGTCCCAACATTTCCGGAAAAGCGATTGACTTCCTCGCAGGACATAAGTTTGACATTGGTAAGCTTCTCGGCTTTCCGGTACCGGAAGCAGGCAGAGATCTCTTTCACAAATTTATAAAAATGGTCTGGGCTGTTCATAAAGAGGACATTGTTTGGAGTTAGCAAGTCAATGAAGCCGCTAAGGTTTATAAGATATTGCTGGAGGCTAATTACGATGATCATTTTGTCCGCTTTGGGGGTATAGAACAGTTGACGCACATATCCCAGCAATTTTCCTCTCGTGAACGTTTTTTGACCGAGCTAACACTCTCCCTCCCAGAATCGACAGGTGATTTATCAGGCCCGCCATTGATCGACGATGACTTTCTAATTTTGTCTACGGTTCACAGCGCTAAAGGACTGGAGTGGAGTATCGTTCACGTGTTGAACGTTGCCGATGGAAATTTTCCCAATGAATATGCAGTTGGCGACAAGCGCACGATAGAGGAAGAGCGGAGAGTATTGAATGTTGCTATCACTCGCGCCAAAGAAGAGCTCCATTTGATACAGCCGCTGAAGTACTGGGTGCCCGAGCAACAACGTTATGGTGACCGTCATGTTTATGGTGCCAAAAGCCGATTTTTCACCGAGCCCACTGTTCAGCTATTAGAAACTACCTTTTACCCAAAGCGTGAGTGTAATGAAACAGAGAAAGCTGTCGCGTGTAAAGCAATTACCGATATCAAACAAACAGTGCTAGGTATTTGGAGTTAGCCCGAGATGCGTTATCCTGATGTATTAGGCGGCGATCGGCGATTCGGTTTCTCTTTATGTAGGGATAGTTCGGAAGCGAAACCTAATACTCGATTGCCTTCGGTAGCATTGATAAGGGGATTGAAAGTGCTTGGAAGTACTCTGAAGTGTCAAAAATTGTGAGGAACTGCCTAAAAATGCCTAGTAGTGTCGACCGGTTAAATAAACCCCGTAAATCTAGGGCAGTTAGCCACCACTTCGAAAGTAGTAATCGTTGGCTAAACGTCGGTCGACACGGAATAGTGTCTTTTTTCAACGTTAGCCACACGATGTTGTCTCGGTCAGTCTTTCCATAGCCTAATTGCCATTATCGTGGTTAATCACCTCTACCGTGACGGATAAAATACTTTATAATACCGCTCTCTTTTTCTGCACACCCCTCGGCGTAGGTATTTACATGATTTTTTCATCTTTGGGCTTGGCGCCGGGCATTCAGAAAGCACTGGATGCCTGCGGTTATAGTGAGATGACCCCGATACAACAGCAGGCGATTATCCCAGCCCGTCGAGGCAAAGATATTCTTGCGAGTGCCCAAACAGGCACAGGTAAAACCGCGGCCTTTTCACTGCCTATTCTGCAACAAATGGTCGATCGTCCACTTGAAATGAGCGGTTCAAATAGCCCCCGCGCGCTGATATTAACTCCAACCCGTGAATTAGCTGAGCAGTTGGCAACAACCATCGGTGCCTATGCTCAATTCTTACCATTAAAGGTAAGCGCGGTGTATGGTGGTGTTAAAATGGGAGGGCAAGAGGCGAAACTAAAGGCGGGAATTGATATTCTCATTGCAACGCCTGGACGGTTAATGGAACATATTACCCAATGTAATGTGAATTTGGCCAAAGTTGAATTTCTTGTCCTTGATGAAGCCGATCGAATGCTGGATATGGGTTTTATCACCGACGTTGAGTCACTATTGAAGCAAACGTCGAAACAACGCCAAACCTTGTTGTTTTCCGCTACCTTATCTCCTGCCGTTAACGAACTGTCGCATAAACTACTAAAAAACCATCAGGAAATCCGTGTTGCAAAACAAAATGTGACAGCCGACACTGTTGAACAAATCATTTATCCCGTAGAAGAGGACCGAAAGATTGACTTGTTTAACCGGTTGCTTTCAGAGCAAAACTGGTTTCAGGTGTTGGTTTTTACGAGTACAAAAGGACAGGCCGATCGTCTGATAATGAGCTTAAAGGGCACTGGTGTTAAAGCGGCTATATGCCATGGTGATAAGAGTCAGGGGTCTCGTCGTCGCGCTTTGGCAGATTTTAAGTCGGCAAAAGTACAAGTCCTCATTGCCACTGAAGTCGCGGCGCGCGGTTTAGATATTCAAGGCTTAGAATTCGTCATTAATTTCAATCTGCCATATTTGGCAGAAGATTACGTACACCGTATTGGTCGAACCGGCCGCGCTGGCACAAAAGGTCAGGCTATTTCTTTTGTGAGTCGTGCCGAAGAACGTGCCTTAGACGACATAGAGCGCTTAATTGGTAACCGTATTAAGCGTATCCATAAACGTGGATTTGAAGTGGGTAATCGTGAGTCTTTAATCGATACTTTGGCAGGTGAACGGCGTTCAGTACGGAGCAATAAAGTTAGCCACACTGATATTAACCGCGATGAACCCTCTAGCGCTAAATCTAAAGCGGCAAGAAATGAAATTCAAAAATCAGATAGAACTGCAAAAGTCCAACCTAGTAAATCAAAACAAGGCAAGACCTCTTCTGGGCGGACAGCGCCAGTGAAAGCAACGGCTACCGAAAAAAAGTCGACCAAGATCAAGGCGACAAAATCTAGATCCGGTGCGGCAAAAAAGATTAAAAAGGCAGGAAAGAAAAAACGCTAAACAAGGGTTGGTATTTTTGACCGAATATCGATTTAAACTGTCATCAAAAATTTAAAAGGGCTTAACCATGAAAATTGATATCTATACGAGTGCCGTAAATGGCAGTAAACACCTTTCCGTGCTTAAAGGCGTTAAACTCGACAGCTTAGTGTTCGCCGCCGACGTTGATACGGACATCCTCAGCTTATCACCCTTCAAAACGCGTTTGGACTTAGATTTAAAGAGGGAACATGATGCTCTTGAACACGTCGATGTGCTCCAGCAAATTGAAGAAAAAGGCTATGCTATTCATAGCGCTAAGTTTTTAATTTCATTGTCAGCTGCTAAGTAGGAAAAATAGAAAAGTATATTGACATAAAATGTACAGCTTGGAATTGATTTACCGTCTTTTTTTGCGATCTACAGTGACTTAGATCTTCAGGCAATTTTCGCTAGACAGGGGAGAATGAGTGTAGAAAAAACGGATTTGTTAATGTTGATCAAAGAATATATTTGAGTTAATAGTATTGTGGTGCGTGTAGAGGGAACCTAAAGGCAAAGGGGCTAGAATGAATAGAGTTGTCATTTTATTACTGGTGTGCTGTACATTGGCCGTCAGTGGGTGCGCGCAAACAGGTTCTCAGATTGGAAAAAATCTCAGGCTTTGTTGCCCCGGTGATTATGTTAGCTACAGAGAATACGGCTTAGAGGTTGTCGATATGCCTTTATTCTTAGCGGACTATATTGCCACCGAGTTTACCGCTGTGCTTGAAGAAAAAGGCTTGATCCGCAATGATCGGGTTAACGATGTAAAAGTAGTTCTCCGTTACAAGCAGGTTGATCTGGTGCCGGGTCAGGAAGTCATCGACCCTTATGTAAAAAATGAGTCTCTCAATATTGAATTGAGCTATATAGCGACAGTCGAAATTGACATCATTGAAACCCAAAGCAGTGATTTAGTTTGGGCCGGTTCGGTCAGTAGAGTGCACCGGGTAAGACCCGGAGAGTATATGCATGAAGATCGTGCCAGACCGTACTTTTATAGCGCTTTTCAATCTTTGCTGGTCAGCTATCCGGTTTTAGAAGACCTGCAGTAGGCCTTTTTCCCCATCTAACGGTCTCTAGGAAAATGCAGCGGGAGCGAGTTGCACATTAACCTCTAGGGAGTTACTTGGCTAATGCTGCATCCGTGTACCACGCATTATTTCATTTGGAAAAATGTGTGGAATCGCGAGTCACCTTTTTTTTAAAGGCTCTTCTTTTCCCGTTTTTTGCCGTTTTGCGTGGCCCTTGGGTTCCGAGCGAAGTTATGGGTTATGCCTCATTTTGTCGGTAT
>JBLHNZ010000017.1:0-19034 GCA_047623245.1 Oceanicoccus sp.
ACCATGGATTGTTGGAGTCGCGCTGCTAGTGGTTGTTGCTGTTGGAGTTTATTGGTTTCAAATCGGATCGGAGGCGGTGCGATCCAATACAGGCGTAGCTAATCAAAAAACGGCTAATAGCGAATCCATCGCCTCTGTCGGGGATACCGCAGAGAACGGTGATAAAACACCCTCGGTTGCTAAGAGCGCTGCTCCGACTTTAAAAGAAACTCGAGTGGACGCACAAGAGGGCAGTCCGATCTTGGCAGAGCCAACTCAGCCTGAGGGTGACGACCGGAAAGTGGAAGTAGCACCTGTTGGGTCCGAAATAGACAAGCTCGTTGAACGAAGTAAGCAGTTAGGTTTGTTGGCAAAAAACGATAAGGGAAAAATACCTGAATTAGTCAGGGTATACCGTAAAATATTGTCAATCGATAATGATCAGAAAGTAGCTGTCAGAGGTCTTGCGGGTTTCAAGAAAAATGCTTTGTCCGCGGCTGAAAAACGTATTAAAAGTGGCAGTTTCAGCAGTGCGCAAAAAGAACTGTCGAATGCTATTTTACTGTTTCCTGAACTCGATCGGAACAAAAAATACGTAGAGTTAAATCGCCAGTTGTCGCAACATGTTCGAGTAGAAAAGTTACTCGCTAAAGGAGAAGAAGGTTTATCTCAAGACAGGTTAGTTACTCCTCCAGGAAACAATGCCCAAGAAATTTTTAATGAAGTGTTAGTCATTGACTCGAATAATAAGATGGCTCAGTCAGGATTGGAGAAAATTGTTGAGCGTTTTATATCCTTGGCCGATGCTGCTAGAACCCAAAAGGACTACGAGCAATCTCTTGGTTTTGTTAACAATGGATTACAGGTGGACGACGAAAACGAGGCATTGCGATCGCTAAGGGGAGATTTACAGGTTTTGATGTTGGAGGAGCAAAACGTTGAGCAGGTGGTTGAGCAGCTGTTAGTCGATGCGGTTGAATTCGAAACGCAGCAACTATTGTTCGGGGAGGGAGAAAATGCTGCTCATAATTATCAGAAAATTTTGGCCATGGATAGCTCAAATATTATTGCTTCTGAGGGGCTGTCTGAAATAAAAAATTATAGTTTTAGCCTGTTGACCGAGCTGATTTTAAAGAAAGACTTTGCCTTGGCTCAGTCAACGTTGCTGGCGGCGCTTGTTTCGTTTCCTGGTGATGAAACATTAATCGGAATGCGAATGGAGTTAGAAGAAAGTCGACCGCTTATTGACTCACTGTTAATAAGCGGTACGCCTTTTAGTGATCCTGAAAATGCCATTCAGCCGGAAGGAATTGCGGTGGAGAGAACGCTTTTTCTTGTCTTAAATTATAGTGGCTTTCAGCAAGCAGCGACGGTCTTGCAGGTGATTTTGTGGGACGGAGGTCGTTCGCTAAGAATAGCGGCAAAACCAATCGTACTGAGTGGGAATAGTGGAAGTTATCAGTTTGAAATTGACCGTGCCGTTGAAGGATTTAATGAAGGTGGTTATCATATTGATATACTACAAGCTGGGAAAAGCGTTTATTCACTGGCCTTTGTGATTGGTCGGTAGGGTAAAAGTTATAAAAATTGTAGCGGATATATAAGCTGTTGTCGCAAGCTATGCCCTTTCCTTGTCTTAGAGATCCTTAGCCATGGGAAGAATTCGTTTAATAAGGAGGTTGTTTATGTTGAGTTCAAAAATAAAGTTAGTGCTGCTGTTGTCTTTCTCCGTCATATTGTGGGGGTGCCAAGCTTCTACAAGCCCAAAAATGCAAGACGAAAAGGCTTCCCTGCAGCAGCAGTTGAAAGCAATGACCGCAGAGGTAGGTAGTCTGTCTGCTGACAGAAAATTGTTACAGCAGGATGTGGCGGAACTAAATCGTATCGTCGGTGTGCTAGGTGAAGAAAAAAATTCACGGGTGGTAGAGTCTGCGAATGTGCGCGGTCAAGTTCGCCAGTTTGTTCAAACTCAAATTGACAGTCTCAAACAATTTCTGCTGGAAAGCCATCTGCTTGATTATATTGGAGGTGAATTAACCCAAAGAAGTAGTTTAGATAAGCAGCCGCTGCTCATCGTAGATCTGCAGCATGCCATCCCCGAAAATGGTTCTCTAACTGGAGTGGGCGCTTTTTTTCAAGGCTCGGGAACCATTTCCGTAAAGGTACTTAGGCCTATTGAAAATAATTATGTAGTTGTTTGGGCGAGCCCGGTTTTGGCGGTTAGCGAACCTGGGTTGCAGCTACTTAGTTTTCCCGTTTCAGTCAGCGTCGAAAAGGGCGATAGGTTAGCTTATTATCTTGCCCAGACTGAGCAGGTTAGTTTTGACACAGGTACGGGTGATACGCGCTATGTTGATGGCGATCTTGGAATCGGAGCTATATTGAATGAGGTGTCGATGAAAGGCGCAAAAGAAAAACGCTCGTATTCTATAGGTGTCTATGGTTTATTGACCAGTCTTTGAAGCTATCGCGATTGAGCTGAATTGAGCCAATAACATTTTGAGGGCGCGAAAACAATTGTGTCAAGGTCTTTCGCGTTCAACTCCTAGAGGTCGGGCTCACTAATCTTTGTATTTGAAAGGTTGGTCTGGAGTTGATTTTCTCGAAAATCCTGAAGACCTTGTTGGACGAGCTCGTAGGTTTTGTCGATATTTTCTGCAATGTCGCCTTCTTTCAGGACCTTAAGGCCGTCGAGAATTTCTCGCGCTTCGGAAAAGCCTTTATCGATGCCTTTCGATACGATCTCGGAAAAACTCACAATTTGTTCCTGTGCGGTCAACTCTGGATTTTGTTCTTTAAATCGGGAAAAAAAGCCGGTAGACAGGCTGACAATTCGCTCTGCAGTCGCTTCGGGTGAGGTATCTAGGCCATTTTCATGAGCTTCCTCGATGGTTTTACCGCCCAGTATCGGTTCGAGTTCTTGTCTTAGCGCTTCCAAGGCTGTTTTGTATAGTAACGACAGCGGTTCATTTCTTGAGCTTAAGCTCGCTTCATGGTGGGCTTGTAGAATTTCTGCATTTCTTTCTGTGCGACGCTCTTCGCGCTCTGTGGAATAGTTTTTAACGTTGTTTGCGTTTGCGGCATTTTGGGTGGTAGAGTTTGATGGGCTCTCGTTTTCCCGAGCCTCCGGTTTGCTCTGTGCATTGACGTCCTTTCTTGCGCCGGTCTCGCTTACCTTATTTTGTTCCGAATGCGTCGAAATACTTCTATAGGTTGTCGTTGCGTTGATATTCATGTTTTGGCCTCAAGATAAAAATGCACATGCCCTGTGTAGAAGTATGGCGGCTTTATAGAGAAGGTAAAGGAAGCAGTGGTGTTAATTCATTTGTTTTTAATCGCAAAATATTGTCAAGTATTTCAGGTAACAAGTGACTGTGAGTGATTTCCTTTTGATCGAAAATGGTTTCCGTGCTACTTAATGTTGATGGGTTTCGAACAAATAATACGGGCTGCAGATTGCCGCAGGACAAATTTTTTCTCATGCAGGCGATCAATAGTTTTTGGCTATTAGAATGATTTAGAAATATTGATAGGATTATAATACTTGGGTGTGTACTATCGCCTGTCAAGATTCTGCTTAGTAGTCTAAGTCGGAAAATTAATGACTATAAGCTAATCGTTGTTAATTACATCATCACCTTATCGTTTGACTTTTTCATTTGATCTTGGTGGTATTTCTTTCTCGAAAAATATTCTTTCACCCTGTTTATGGAGGCTCGACGCAATGAGTGTACTTGTTGGAAAACCCGCTCCGGATTTTACCTGTAACGCTGTCTTAGCGAGTGGCGAAATCGTAGAAGACTTTAATCTCACCAATACTATAAAAGGCAAGATAGGATTGGTCTTTTTCTATCCGTTGGATTTTACGTTTGTTTGTCCTTCAGAATTACTAGCCGTTGATCATCGCATGTCAAAATTTGAAGAGTTAGGTGTTGAGGTGATTGGCGTTTCGATCGACTCGCACTTCTCTCACAACGCATGGCGTAATACCCCTATTAACGATGGCGGTATTGGTCCTGTAGGTTATACGTTAGCAGCAGACATTAGCCATGATATATGCCGCGCATATGATGTGGAGTCTGCGGGCGGTATGGCTTTCCGTGGTGCATTTATCATTGATGAAGAAGGGGTGGTTAGATCACAAACCGTGAATGACTTGCCGTTGGGTCGTAATTTCGACGAATTTATTCGCGTGATTGAGGCGTTACAATTTCATCAAGAGCACGGTGAAGTGTGCCCTGCAGGTTGGAAAAAAGGCGATAGTGGTATGACGGCAACTCCCGATGGCGTTGCCGCGTATTTATCTGAGAACGCTAGTAAACTATAGTGTTCAAATAGTGGGTGTTGCCTTGGCCTATTTTTTAGGTCTCGGTAAGGCTCTGCTGTCTAGATGTTTTGATCCAGCCAATTCTACCTATATCAATCGATGCTTTGACTGCATAGACGACGAGTATTCGCAAAGAGCCACTCCTTGTAGCTCTCCTGTTTATAGCGGCCAGCCACCCAGATTCTTCCATTTATTGACGATTGAGCAGAATAGCTCGGCGGTCTTTTTCGTGTCGTAGGCAGCGGAATGCGCTTTCGAGTTATCGAAATCGATTTCTGCTGTCTGGCAGGCTTTCGCGAGTACTGTCTGCCCGAAAGCCAACCCCGACAGAGTGGCAGTGTCAAATACCGAGAAAGGATGAAAGGGGTTGCGCTTAATTTGACACCGTTCAATAGCCGCCATAACAAAGCCGTGATCGAAATGTGCATTGTGCCCAACCAAAACGGCGCGATTACAGTCATGAACTTTAACTTGTTTGCGAATGGCTTGTAACAAATCGGGAAAGGCCATTTCTTCCGGGTCAGCCTCTCGAAAAGGATGGTGTGGATCAATACCGGTAAATTCCAGCGCAGCAGGCTCTAAATTGGCTCCTGGGAAAGGCTCAATATTGTAGTCGTAAGTTTTGTCCAGGCAAAGCAGGCCTTTGTCGTTGATGGTGATTGTTGTTGCGGCAATCTCCAATATAGCGTCGGTCTGACAGTTGAAACCACCCGTTTCTACATCGATGACAACGGGCAAAAACCCTCTAAATCTTTCGGCCATCGGATGCACATCTCTTTCGTCATCTTCATCTATCACATTCGATCCTTAATTTGTAGAAACTTGCCATTGGAGTGATTCACCCGCGTACATTGGGACCAAATGATTCGTGCCCAAGTCGACTGTTGTCGGCACGAGCCATGCTTCTTTTCGTAGCGTTATAGTATCACTATTACGCTGTAGGCCATAAAAATCGGGTCCAAAGTGACTGGCGAACCCTTCAAGTCTATCGAGAGCGTCTGCTCGTTCAAAGGCTTCGGCGTAAAGCTCTATGGCGGCATGGGCCGTATAGATACCAGCACATCCACAACTTGTTTCTTTTAGGTCTTTGGGATGTGGGGCAGAATCAGTTCCGAGAAAAAACTTCGGACTGCCACTAGTTGCCGCCTCGATCAGCGCCTGTTGGTGGATGTTACGCTTGAGAATCGGTAGGCAGTAATAGTGAGGCTTAATTGAGCCAACAAGCATGTCATTGCGGTTTAGTAAAAGATGGTGTGCTGTTATCGTTGCAGCAACGTTTTTGTTGGCACCCTGAACAAACTCAACGGCATCTTTAGTTGTGATGTGTTCGAGAACTATCGATAATTCAGGAAAGTCTCTGGTAAGTTGTGTCAGCGTGCTGTCAATAAAGGCTTTTTCACGATCGAATATGTCGATGCTCTGATCAGTCACCTCTCCATGGAGCAGCAAAAGTATGCCTTCTTTTTGCATCGCTTCCAGCGCTGAATAGATTTTGTTAATGTCTGTAACGCCAGAGTCGGAGTTCGTGGTGGCGCCAGCCGGATAGAGTTTACAGCCAATCACGCCAGCTAGCTTCGCGCGACGAATGTCGTCTGCGCTTGTTTTGTCGGTCAGATATATCACCATCAAAGGTTGGACTTGACGTTCACAATGCTGTTGTGCGGCCATGATTCTTTCGCGGTAGGCAATTGCTTCGTCGGCGTTACTGACTGGAGGTACTAAATTGGGCATAACAATGGCCCGGCCAAAATACCTCGCCATAGCCGGTACCGTGTGTTGTAAATCTTGCCCGTCTCTTAGGTGAACGTGCCAGTCGTCTGGTCTCGTCATTTCTAGTTTCGTGATCGATAATGTCATGCAGGTAGCTTCTCTAGAGCGGTCTTTGATGCTTCATGTGATAAAGTTAGCGAATGCTACCGGATAAAGTGGTTGGTTGAAACCACGAATGATCAGGACGCAATTATATCGATAGAAATCGCGGTAAATTGGCGCAAAATGGTCGCATGCTTGCATTAGGCTGGCGATAAAGAGATTGTACTTTGCCGCATTGGCATTGGTTATAATGTTCGGCTTCGAGTATTTGCGCTGTAAGTCGCGGCAGGATTGTCGATTGTATTGTCAAAATTAAGGGCGAGTTAAAGATTCTTATTTGATGGTCGATAACTCCATTTGAATGGGAATTAATTTAACTGCCGGAAATATCGGAAAAAACTGATGAAGGTTGACGTTACAATGCTAAACCCGACTAAAATCCCAATGTTACGAAATTGGTTGGTCTTGTTATTTTTGTGCTCGGGTTCGTTTGTGCATGCAGTGAGTTATGGTCCCTCCCTGCATCAGGCGGAATGGCGTCTCGAGCTATCTCCGTTTGAGTGTCGTTTATGGCAGCCAATACCGGCGTTTGGTGAGGCTGTATTTTCCAATCGAGCAGGCGAGGAGCAAAAATTTTATCTGGCTCCGGTCAAGCCATTGATGAAAGCCGGAAAAGCAAACTTGATTTCTAGAGGTCCGGTTTGGGACGAAAGCAGAGAAAGCGTCAGTATGGGCCAAGTCGCTGTTAAGGCCGCCGCAAAGCCCGTGCTTTTAGGAAAGCATCAATCATATCGGCTTTTAAACGAGCTTTACGATGGAAAGTCACCAATATTCACTCAACAATCTTGGTTCCAGGATAGTGAGTTGGTCGAAGTATTTATGTCGTCAGTTCATTTCCGAAAGGCTTACAGTGAATATAAGGGTTGTTTGATTGGGTTGTTGCCAGTGAACTTTGATCAAATAAGACGCTCTCGCATAAATTTCACTACGGCGAAGTCTAGCTTAACAAGAAATATCAAGGATCAATTGGATAAAATTGCACAGTATGTAAAAGCCGATCCATTGGAGATTAGCTTTTTTATCGATGGACACACCGACAGTAGAGGGCGTCGATTGCTAAACCTGGAACTGTCAAAAAAACGAGCTGAAGCCGTGACACAGTATTTGGTTGCAAGAGGTGTAAATGAAGAGTTGATAAGTACTCGCTATCACGGAGAGCTATACCCGGTGAAGAATAATAAGACAGCAAAAAATCGTAAAGACAATCGAAGAGTGACCATACGCCTTGAGAGAAAAGGCGATGTTTAAGCGATTCGTCTAACATTTCTTGATTCGATAAATAGCGTTTCCTCGCAATCCCCAGTAGAATAGCCGCCCTTGCAAACCCCGGTCATTTACGTAGTGCCGATAAGGAGTGGAGACTTACGATGTCAGATATTAATAAAGTTGTGTTGGCCTATTCGGGCGGTCTTGATACGTCCGTAATTGTGCGTTGGTTACAAGACAACTATAAGTGTGAAGTGGTAACTTTTACCGCCGATATCGGTCAGGGGGAAGAAGTTGAGCCCGCCCGCGCCAAGGCAAAGGCTTTGGGTATCACAGAGATTTTTATTGATGATCTGAAAGAAGAGTTTGTTCGCGATTTTGTCTTCCCAATGTTTCGTGCGAACACCATCTACGAAGGAGAGTACCTGCTAGGTACTTCAATTGCCCGTCCCCTGATCGCCAAACGTCTGATTGAAATCGCAAATGAGACGGGAGCAGATGCCATTTCTCACGGTGCTACCGGCAAAGGAAATGACCAAGTGCGTTTTGAGCTCGGAGCTTATGCGTTAAAGCCAGGTATCAAAGTGATAGCCCCCTGGAGAGAATGGGATTTGACGTCCCGCGAAACACTGATGAAGTACTGTGAAGATCGTCAGATTCCGGTCGACTTCTCGACAACTAAAAAGAAGTCCCCATATTCTATGGATGCAAATTTACTGCATATATCTTATGAGGGTGGCATTTTGGAAGACCCTTGGTCCGAAGCTGAAGAGGATATGTGGCGCTGGTCTGTTTCTCCTGAAAGTGCACCGGATCAAGCGTCTTACTTGGAGCTCACGTATTCTAACGGTGATATAGTCGCTATCGACGGCCAAGAAATGCCTGCAGCAGCTATTCTCGCGTATTTGAATAAAGTGGGAGGTGACAACGGTGTAGGCCGCTTGGATATCGTTGAGAATCGATATGTCGGTATGAAGGCGCGCGGTTGCTACGAAACTCCCGGCGGCACGATTATGATGCGCGCGCACAGAGCTATTGAGTCAATTTGCCTTGATCGCGAGGTGGCGCATTTGAAAGATGAGCTAATGCCGAAATACGCCAGTTTGATTTATAACGGATATTGGTGGTCGCCAGAACGCAGGATGTTACAGGCAGCTATCGATGAATCGCAAAATTTTGTCAATGGCAAGGTCAGAGTGAAGTTGTACAAAGGCAACGTGTCGATTGTCGGTAGGCAGTCAGATCAAACCCTGTTCGATGAAAATATTGCGACGTTTGAAGACGACGCTGGGGCCTATGATCAAAAGGATGCAGAGGGTTTTATTAAACTAAATGCTCTGAGAATGAGAATTGCTGCAAATAAAGGCCGTTCACCCTTGTAGCTAATTCTATAATTACGGTATAAAAGGACTGCAATTGCGGTCCTTTTTCGTTTTGGCTAAGAAATTGGGTTGTCATTAAAGAGATTTGTGAATTAGTTCGCGCAAATGAAGGATTTTATTGAATATTTTTCCATTTGAACTATTCTCCCTTTAGGGCCAAAGATGGTAAATTGTTTCTTGTTGATACGTAGGCAGAACATTCCATCGATTTGGAAGGCTCAGGACAAGCATTTTTAAACTGATATTTTGAAATTTGAGACTGTTTACAGACACCATAAAGAACTCGGGAAGGTAATATGCAAACGTTAAACGATTTTTTTCTCCCAATTGGAAAGCTGCTCCCGGCAGTCGCATTAGGGCTTCTTGTCGGTTGCGGTAGTGGTGGAGGGTCCGACAATGTTTTAGGTACGCCAAGTACGGGTGGCGGTTCATCCTCCGGTCCGCAATTGGGTAATGGGTCAGGAGATGACTTCGTTGCTAGCGTCTTGGCTTCCGATTTGGGTACAGGCAGTCTTGAGCCTTCGGGAAGTACATTAATCTCTGTCAGTATTGTCGATTCTAATGGCGCCTTATCCATTGAATCAACGACCATTAGTTTTAGCTCAAGCTGTGTTACTCAGGATTTATCTGCATTTGATCAATCTGTTGTTACGACGGACACTGGCACGGCAGAAGTCACGTACTTTGCGCGAGGTTGTGAAGGTAGTGATACGATAATCGCTACCGCAGGCGACTTAAGTGCAAGTATCACTATTAATGTGGACCCGGAGGTGGTTAGTTTAGGTAGTGGTGCTGGTAACGATTTTACTGCAGAGGTTTTGTCCTTGGGTATAGGTAGTAATGTCACGCTGTCTGCAGGAGGGCAAACTACTGTATCGGTAAGTATTGCTAATCAAGAAGGTGTTTTACAAACCGCTGACATTAACAGCCCGGTTGACGTTACCTTTACTTCTGGTTGTGTCGTTGAAGGCTTGGCAACATTTGATAATACGACCATTTCCACCGTAACGGGCGGTGCGACCGTGACCTTTACAGACGGAGGATGCGGTATCGCTCCTAATGGTAGCGTAGACACTATATCCGCTACAGCTTTGGGTTTAAGCGCGTCTGTGGCCCTCGATATCGCTTCAGATACAGTTAACCAGGTGCAGTTCGTTTCCGTGGCACCAGCGGAAATGTTTTTGGCGGGTACCGGAGGTGAAGAAACCTCAGTTGTCACGTTCAGAGTTGAAGGGCAATTGGGAGGCCCCGTCGTTGGCGCTGAAGTGAGCTTCAATTTAAGTACGGAAATTGGCGGCTTGAGCCTGCCTAATACCTCTGCGGTTACCGACAATAATGGCGAGGTCCGGGTTACGGTACAGGCAGGTACTGTACCCACGTCGGTCAGAGTTATAGCGACGGAAGCGAGCTCTGGAATATCAACAATATCCGATGGACTGACAGTCGCCACGGGTATTACCGACTCCGATAACTTTTCGGTAGTATCGACAATCATTAATCCAGAATGTTGGTCTGGAGTGCAAGGCGGGACAACCGAAATTACCGCTCTGCTGGGTGATGTATTTAATAATAATCCTCCCGATGGCACGGCTGTACAATTTGTTGCAGAAGGTGGAGTGGTCGAATCTTCATGTACCACGGTTTCTGGTGTTTGTACTGTGACATGGCGCTGTCAGCCAGAGTTTGTGGAAGATGGGCGGATTGAAATTCTCGGGTATACCATAGGAGCCGAGTCCTTCGATGATATTAATACTAATGGTGTGTTTGATGATGGTGACAGTTTTGTGCCAGCAGATAATGACTTATCGGAAGCGTTTCGGGACGATAACGAAAATGGCAGTTTCGATGACATCCAATATTTCGACTTTAACGTGAACGGTAGCCATGATTCACCTGATGGTAAATATACAGGGCCATCGTGTGGCGGAAATACTGCAACTGCTTGTTCAGGTAATTCAACCTTGCACGTCTTTGACTCTGTAACGATCGTGCAGTCTGTACCAGCGCCGACACGGATATTTGGTTCAGAGGCTGTTCCTGCGAGTCATCCCCAAACAACGTTTACCAGTTATTATGGCGGCTCGACAATCTTCGAATTACCCCAGGGAGGCACGATAGACTTGGCCGCTTCGGGTGGTTCTGCAAATCTAGGTATATTCGTTATAGGTGACAGTAATCTCAACTCTTTACCGAACGGTACGACCATTAGTGTCGAGACAGATAATGGTGAGCTTGTAAGTGGGACGAATTTTACCGTGCTAAATACGACTAGGCCCTATGCTTTTAGTGTTTCTGTCACGGGAGATGATGAGTCCAGCGGTGGTGTATTGAAAATCTCTGTTACGCCTCCAGGCTATGGGACTAGCGTATACTCTTGGAACATTAACGATTAGAGGTTAATAATATACGGGCGCTTAGCCCGAAAAACTAGTTAAGAGCCCGAACCTATAATTATTAGGAGCGGGCTCTTAGGTCACTTACGTAGATATCTGCTGTAGAAAAATATAATCAAAACCCGTAGTTGAGCGTTACCCCCATTTCTGTATCGGCATGCTTTGTGCCCATCGGGACTTCTTCGGTGTATTTGATCGTATAAAAAAGCTTCAAAGCTAAAGCTCCAATAATTTTTACTTTCAAAGCACTGTCCGACTTGGTGATCGTATTGTCGCTACCTGATTCGACGTTGATTGACTGGCTAAAGCTAGATGTGTCGCTTACGGTCCAGTCAAATTTAGTAAATAGGCGTATAATCGCTTCGTCAGAGTCGTCACTGTTATTGCCTTCGTCAACTTTGCTTATTCGATATCCTGGCCCAGCCTCCACATCCCACTGCATATGTTCTTTGTCAACTAGCCGATGCCCCCAGCCTATCGCCGTCGTTGCTTGGTAATCGAAGCCGCTGAAGTGATCTTCGTCATAAGAAGCATAGGCAAAGGCGTAGTCGGTTTTGGTGAACTCACGTCCAAGTCGGTTGCTAAGGAAGTACTTTTCCGCAGACCGATTGTCATCCGACTTGGTGTTGAGTGATTCCAGGTGAATATTATAAAGCCAGATGTCCTGTTCGCGATTGATATCAGTTCGAGCCTTAATTGAAGTTTCTTCTGAGTTTCCTGTAATAGAAACATAACCGAATTCAACATCTCCAGACCAAATTTTAGATTTTTCTACTTCATCGGCATTGATTGCGGCGCTAATGCTAGAGCCAAATACCGAAATAGCTGAATAGGCAAAAATCGCCGAATATTTACTCATTGTTGTTTCCTAATCTTTTTGTAAGTGGACATCCATTTGTGGGAAAGGAATTCCGATGTTTTCTTCATCAAAACGAATTTTTATCGTTTCGAGAAGGTCGAACTTGGTCGGCCAATAGTCACCGGAGTTAACCCAAGGGCGCAAAACAAAATTGACGGAGCAGTCGGCGAGTTCAGACACTGCAATAGTGACAGTGGGTTCTTTTAGTATCCTGTCCTCTTTGGCGACGATGTCTTCCAGTACTTTTTTTACTTCGCGAAGATCAGCGTCGTAAGAAACGCCTATTACCATGTCGATTCTACGTGTAGATTCCATAGAGTAGTTGGTGATATTTCCACCCATAATGTTCGAGTTGGGAATGATGATGACTTTGTTGTCCCCCGTTTTCATGATCGTGCAGAAAATGCCTACCTCGCTAACGACCCCAGCTTGGCCTGCTGCCTCAACAAAATCGCCAGAACGAATTGGGCGAAATAAAATGAGCAGCACGCCGGATGCAAAATTGGAAAGAGATCCTTGCAGCGCAAACCCGACAGCTAAGCCAGCGGCGCCTATGATCGCTACAAAAGAAGCGGTTTGAATACCTATCTGTCCCAGTGCGGCGATAATGACGAAAGCCAGCAATGCAGTATGGATAATACTGCCGGCAAAGTTACTAATAGTTTTATCAATTTCTTTCTTGTTCATCGCATTGACGATGGCCATAGAAATCTTTTTTACTAACCATTTTCCGATAATGAAAATGGCAATAGCCATAATTATTTGCGTGCCGTAAGTAACAATCAGTTCAGGCGCTGTTTCTATTATTTTATCAAAGTCCATTATGAGTACCTTCTATATGAGTGAGTCAAAAACGGTGTTGAGGATTACTGTTTTCTCAAAAAAAGTGAATATTTTATTGCGCAATTCCAATGCTTTTAAGTTTTGTCGCCAATATTGGACGCCAAAGTATAATATTACCTTGCTAGCGTTGGTGAGAACATAATTTTTTTGTCTTTATGAAGTGATTCTTAAGGCAGGCGTTTGAACTTTAATGGAATGTAATACAAGGGCTGGCCGGAGAACAGAAGAATGGTATTGAAGGCATGAATCGTCTGCTGGAATGAGCTTGAAGCCTTGTTTTGTGGTTTTTGCGCGCGGTGTGTAAGCGCTCAAAAAAAAGCCCCTCATGGAGGGGCAAGAAGGAGATTACGAAAGAGACCTTAGATGGGTATGATGGGGAGTAAACTTTAAGCTTTAATAATGTCTTGATGCTTGTACCTTATGACAGTTGATATTTGAAAAAAATCCGTAATTACCGAATATACCATAGAAGAAAGTACCTAGTTGAGTCTCAAAAAAGTCACAGAGTAGTTTTTTGTCTATGTAAATCAATACGATACAGGTTTTCTCTAAATCCTCGGACCAAACATTTATTTTTTATTTTTCTGAAATAGTATGGGTTTGTGGGTGTGATCCTATTCGAGTTCCCGATGTCTCCGCTCAATCACGTATCGCGCTGTAAAGATTGACCGCTGTAGCCAAAGAGACTTCAGGTCAGGGCAACCGATGTCGCCTTTCTAAGTAATTGGTCTATTTCTTCGTTAGCGAATGACATTTTATCCAGATAAGTGCAAAATGTTTGGTTTTTTCATTGCCTTTCATTATACGGCTATGGGTCGATTTATAAGAGCGTGCGGACGATTGTGCCTCTTCGGAGAAAAGAGTTTGTCAGCGAGTAACTTGTCCACAGAAATCAAAAACAGGCGAACCTTTGCCATCATCTCTCACCCCGACGCCGGTAAAACAACAATTACAGAAAAATTGTTGTTGTTAGGCCAACTGATCCAGGTGGCCGGTACCGTTAAAGGGAAAAAATCTGATCGCCACGCCACGTCTGACTGGATGTCAATGGAGCAAGAGCGGGGAATTTCAGTCACATCGTCAGTGATGCAGTTCCCGTATAGCGGTCGAACCGTCAATTTATTGGATACGCCTGGCCACGAAGACTTTTCGGAAGACACGTATCGTACATTGACTGCTGTCGATTCAGCTTTAATGGTTGTCGATGGTGCAAAAGGCGTCGAGATCAGAACCATAAAACTAATGGAAGTCTGTCGTCTTCGAAAAACACCGATACTGAGTTTTGTTAATAAAATGGACCGGGATATTCGTGATCCGATCGATCTTCTCGATGAAATTGAACAGGTATTGTCAATTAAAGGCGCACCTATTAATTGGCCTATTGGGATGGGTAAAGAATTTAAGGGGGTGTATAACCTTTATACAGACGTTATCCATGTTTTTAAGCATGGCCAGAGTAATACTGTATCTGATGATATTCAAATCAGCGGTTTGCAAAACGACGAAGCAAAAAAATTATTGGGAATCTATTACGGTGACTTCGTCGAAGAAATTGAATTGGTGCGCGGCGCTAGTCACGAATTTAACTTGGACGAATATTTGGCAGGAAAGTTGACTCCCGTTTTTTTCGGAACCGCGCTGTCTAATTTTGGCGTAAGAGAAATGTTGGATGGCTTTGTTGAATGGGCACCCTCACCGTTACCCAGAGAGACTAAAACCCGAGAGGTAGATGCTGAAGAAGAACATTTCAGCGGCTTTATTTTCAAGATTCAGGCCAATATGGACCCGAAGCATCGAGACAGAATTGCATTTATGCGCATATGTTCTGGTACCTATAGAAAGGGTATGAAAATGAAGAATGTGCGTATTGGTAAAGATGTCAGGATATCAGATGCGGTAACTTTTAAAGCCGGCGAGCGCGAGGCAGTTGAGGAGGCAACTTCCGGCGATATCATCGGTTTGCACAATCATGGAACGATTCAAATTGGCGATACCTTTACGGAGGGTGAAGAGTTACGATTTACCGGCATTCCCCACTTCGCCCCAGAAATGTTTAGGCTCATTAGGCTCAATGATCCTTTGAAAACGAAAGCTCTGCAGAAAGGCCTTCAGCAGTTATCTGAAGAGGGTTCGACTCAGGTATTTATGCCAATCAGTAATTCAAATCTGATCGTTGGTGCCGTGGGTCAATTACAGTATGAGGTAGTGGCATATCGTTTGAAAGATGAGTACCGCGTCGACGCAATTTATGAACCTATTAGTGTTTATACAGCGCGGTGGGTCGATAGCGATGACGCAAAAAAACTGGAAGAGTTTAAGCGCAAAGCAGCTGACAATTTGTCATTGGATAGCGGCGGCCATTTAACCTACCTCGCGCCGTCTCGCGTTAACTTACAGCTTATGGAGGAGCGTTGGCCGGAGATAAATTTCCGTGCAACCCGAGAGCATTAAGAAATCGGTCCATAGATTGATGTTTACGATTCCAGAGGTGCGGGACTCGTTTGTTTGGTATCGAATACTGCGATGTTAGACTACGTGATCCGGATCAGGGTCAGCCGATCCGGTGTTAGGAGATTCGATGTTAGCAGATAGCCCCCCCAATAAGGCCAAGCCCGCGTCAGAGGCGTTGGGCATTCGACGAGATCAAGGAATAGATGAAAAGCCGTGTTTAATCGGTTTACCTATGTGGTCAAATCGAAGTTGGGTGGGAAGCTTGTTTCCAAAGAACACCAATAACAAATTAAATCTGAAATATTATTCGCAGGTGTTCGACAGTGTCGAGGGGAATACGACATTTTATGCTGTGCCAAGCACACAAACGGTTGCTAGTTGGGTGGAGCAAGCTCAGCCTGGTTTTCGTTTTAGTTTTAAGCTACCGCGAACCGTCACGCACGAAAATAATCTTCGCTATTGCGGCGCCGAGCTCACCGAGTTTTTTGGGCGCTTGGAACCGCTAGCGGAAAACTGCGGGACTTTTATGATTCAGTTACCTGAGAATTTTGGCCCTCAGCAGCTGGGGGATTTAGAGCGTTTTATCAAGGAGTTACCATCGGCTTATCACTTTGCAGTAGAAGTAAGGCATAGCGATTTTTTTAATCGCGAAGACGAGGAGAAGACGCTCAATCGCATGCTCCTCGAAAGTGCTGTAGACAGAGTTTGTTTTGATAGCAGAGCCTTGTTCAGCCGGCCGGCCTTAACTGACGAAGAAAAAGACGCTCATAGAAAAAAGCCGAAGTTACCTGTGCATGCAATTGCAACGTCTACTCATCCTATTATTCGGTTTATCGGTTGTTCCGACGTCGAGCATAATAAGCAGTTCTTTCTACCGTGGGTTGACAAAATACGTGGCTGGCACGAGCAAGGTATTCAGACAACGGTGTTCATTCATACTCCCGACAATGTTGCGGCGCCTGAACAGGCTGTTATTCTTCATAGTATGTTATGCGAAATTCCTGGTTGGCTACCGCTGGATAAGCCGCTTCTGAACAGTGCGGATGAAACACAGCTGTCATTTTTCTAACTCAAACCACGGTATTAATATTATGCGCCTTGACAAATATGTCGCTTCGGTTTCTGAGCTTTCTCGTAATGACGCAAAGAAAGCTATACGAGGTGGTCGTGTCACCGTTGAAGGGCAGAAGCAGCGTGACCCCAAGTATCCGGTCGAAATATCGGCGGCTATTATCCTCAACGGTAGTGCGCTATGTTCGCCAGGTAAACGCTACATTATGTTGAATAAACCAGAGGGTTATGTCTCTGCAACTAAAGACAAGCAGCATCTAACGGTAATGGATTTGCTGGAAGAGGAAAATTGCGCGCAATTACATATTGCCGGACGTTTGGATTTGGACACAACGGGTTTGGTGTTAATCACCGATGATGGGCAATGGTCACATCGAGTGACCTCTCCGCAGCGCGATTGCAAGAAGACCTACTTGGTAGAAACTGCAGACCCAATTTCCGATGAATCTATTTTGTGCTTTGAACAAGGCATTCATCTCGCTGATGAAAAGAGACCGACATTACCGGCTCACATTGAAATCATCGATGAACATACGGCTCGGCTAATAATAAGCGAAGGACGATACCACCAAGTAAAAAGAATGTTTGGGGCAATGGGAAATAAAGTCGATTGTTTGCATCGTGAGCGAATTGGAGATATCTATTTAGATAGTAGCTTGCAGCCGGGAGAATACCGGCACTTAACACCCGTCGAAATTGAGTCGATATAAATCTAATGAAGTTAATGGTAAATCAGCAGAAAAGGTAATATAGAAACGTATGACTGATCTTGCTTTCGAGCTACTGAGGGACGAATTGAATAGCCTGGACACTGCCGCGGGCGTCTGGGTTGTCGACGAAAACATTTCTTCGGAAAATATCTGTCAAATCCATCCCCGAAAAAATTTATTGGCAATTACGAATCGCTTCGACGCTTACACTCAGTTACAGGCACAAGGTATAAGGGCTGTAATTAATGATTTTGACTTGACCTGTGAGGGGCCCGTCGAGGCTATTTTTTATCGTATTTCAAAAGAAAAGGCTATTGTTCATCACGTTATTAATGCTGCTCAAGTTTGTTTGAAAGAGGAAGGGTCGCTATACATTTCGGGGTATAAAAATGAAGGGATTAAAACTTACATAAGCAAGGCCGCGTTACTTTTTGATGACCAGCCGGAAAAATCGAACGGCGGAAAAACATCGCAAATAGCGAGGTTGGAAAAGTCGCTGGCGGTCACACCATTATTAGACGATAAAAATTACGAGCATTTTTCAGAAGTTTCAGTCTCCATTGGCGGTTCTATAGGCATTGCTGAAGAAATTACGTTTACTACTAAGCCGGGAGTTTTTGGTTGGAATAAAATTGATCGAGGCAGTGCTTTTCTGGTCGATAATCTCCCGTCATTTTTCGGCGGATTATCCCGCCAGCCAAAAGTTATCGCCGATCTTGGTTGTGGTTATGGATATCTGTCCATCATGACGCAGCGTTTGCTGGGGGTGGAATTTATTGCGGTGGACAATAATGTCACGGCAGTAGAAGTCTGCCGGGAGAATTTCAAGCGACATGCTGTCAGCGGTGAAGTGATGTTGGATGATTGTGCCGCCGGGATAGATAGGAAGGTTGATGTCGTTATTTGTAACCCTCCGTTCCATCAGGGTTTCGATATTGACGATGATTTGACCACGCGTTTTTTGGAAGCTGCAAAAAAACTGTTGCACAAGGATGGCGCCGCATTTTTTGTTGTGAATAGTTTTATCCCTTTGGAAAGAAAGGCAAAAAGACTATTTTCTAAAGTGTCGGTGTTGGACAATAATAAAAGTTTTAAATTACTGATACTCGAGCCCTAAATAGTTTCCATAGTGACATTACACGACTAGGTCGATCTGCTGCAAAGTACCTGCGGATCCGTCGTCATTGACATAAAATCCCGTGGATCGAACTTGTCCCAGTTTATTGTTGTTGTCATCGGTCAGGCTAAAAGGCGAATAGGTTGAGCTCAATGCCAAAGCTCCAACACCGATCAAGTGTAAGGGTCTTAGCGAACCTGTTCCTGGATCAAAAGCTTGTAGTTGCGCATACACGGTATCTGCCTCGTCGATAAAGCCATTGCCATCTTCGTCGTATCCCGCAAGGTCGATAAAGCCATTACCCGATTGTGTTCCAAATAATTCGGAGCCGTTGTTAATAAGTCCATCGTTATTCTTGTCGAGAGCTATATAGGCACTGTTGGAGCGAAATGTGGGTATCTGATCATTAATGCCATCGCTGTTTATGTCAAAGCTGATCTTCTGGTTGCTCAATACTACCGCCTCGCCATTAAAATTAATGACCAGTGGATCTTGTAACCGCCCGTTTGCTCGAATACGCAAGTCAGCTTCAGTTTCCTGGTAATGACGTTCCATCGTTACGCTTAGGCTAATGTCTATTTGGGTGCCTCGGTCGTCGACCAATTCTGCTCCAATAGTCACTGAGGTGAGTTCATATTCGCTGATCAGTGTTCCGTTGAAAGTAAAAAATTGCTGGCTTTCCAGCCTATTATCAGCGTGCGGTTTCGAGAACGAAGGATGATTCATTGCCCCGCTCTGGGATTTGGAATTTGTATCTATTCTCACTGTGTTGAAGGTTATTCCAGAGAGGTATTCAATGAGTGCTTTTCTTAACATTTGATGGC
>JBLHNZ010000018.1:0-18998 GCA_047623245.1 Oceanicoccus sp.
TGGTTATTTTAGAACCCATTGCCGTCGACCGAACGAGGGTTATCAATTACTCCCTAACAAACGGTGTACTGGAGGGCGAAGAAGGACTTGCAAAGGCGCGTAATGACGCTGAATTTGTTAGCGACCAAGGAAATGCCGAAGATATCGCGCTCGCAAAGTCCATTCAGGCCAGTATCCACAGCGGTGCCAACGAGGTTTTTACCTTTGGCCTTTACGAGAAGCTGATTGGACACTTCCATCGATCTTTGACAGAAATGGTGGATGACGTGCACACCATCACCCCCGCATAAATAGTCGATCCTGAAAAATACAGATAGATATCAATTTCAAACACTTAGCTTCATATGCTGAATATTTCGACCAAAAAATACGACATTAGCATTTTTTAGTCGACGACGTGACACAGGGAAGCGTCACCATTTTGCAGCAGCCAAGTTTCGTGCTATCGACTGTAGGGCCCTTCCCTTGTTGCTAATTTTCCAGGCGATATAGCTTTCGGCAACAGGGGTTTCTAAACTTAATTCGACCAATCGACCACTGTCGAGGTGATGCTGAACACGGTGTCGTGGCAAAGACCCTATTCCGAGCCCCGCCAAAAGTGCCGCGATTTTTTGATCGATTGTTTGCACGTATAAGTAATGACTCGCACCCACGCTGAGACCCGCATTGCGAACCACGTTTACCGTTGAGGTATCATGCGTAACCACGCGGCGTAGGCTCGGTAGCTCAACAGCTAACGATGCGGGGATGTTTGCCAGGTAAGCTAACGGATGATGAGACGCGATTACGGGCAGTAAATCATTGCTGCCAAGGGAGAGAACCCTGAAGCCTTTTTGCAGCGGTACCGGCCCCGAAGCACCAACAATTAAATCGACAACGTCTCGCTCCAGCGCCTCCCATCCGCCATTAAGAACACATTCACAAACATCCACTTCCAAACTCTCGTGATCACTTAAAAAGTTTTCGAGTATCTTAAAAAACAGATCGTAATTGAGTATCGACTCGACCGCAATGCGCAAACGCGGCTCCCAACCGGTCGCTACTTCTTTGGCCTTATCGGCGAGAGAAGAAGCGGCATTTAAAATTTTGCGCCCCTCTTCAAGTATGTAACGCCCTGCCGGAGTCAATACAGATCGGCGGCCCTGACGCTCAAAAACAGTGATATTGAGCTGTTCTTCCAGTTTTTGCACACCGTAAGACAAAGCCGAGGTCGCTTTGTTCAGCTCTTCCGCTGCTTTTGCAAAGCTTCCTCGCCGTTCAATAGCATCGAGTATTTGCAAGGCTTCAAGCGTTATGGGATTTGAACTCATTTAGGGCCTTTTTATTGTTCAGATAATTAGAACATTCTAATCTGATAACACCCCTTATTCAAATAATTCTAATCGATACAATAGCTACATTACTCAAGCACACACAAACCGGAGAACAACATGAAAGCATTATTAAACACAATAACACGCACCACCGCAGGGCTGGACACCCTTCCCGTTCGTATCGCGACTGGCATTACCTTTGCGGCACACGGCGCCCAAAAGCTATTTGGCTGGTTTGGTGGCTACGGCCTCGAAGGAACTGCGGGATGGATGGAGTCAATAGGACTGGCGCCGGGAGTCCTATTAGCGACTTTAGCGGGCAGTGCCGAATTCTTTGGCGGGCTGCTACTCATCGTAGGCTTACTGATACGCCCCGCAGCGCTGGTTCTTGCAGTAACGATGGTGGTAGCGATTATGACGGTGCACATTGAAAACGGCTTATTTATGAGCAACAACGGTTATGAATTCGGATTAGCTTTGATGGTTATCAGCATTGGCCTGGTCTTTCGCGGCGCCGGAAGCTTCAGCCTTGATCGTCTTCTGCAGCAAAAAATGAGTACTTAATCCTTTGCTTCAGTCTTACGTTTTTATGTAGCTGCCAGTACACAATCAGCGATGTCAATTGATGCTGAAAGTCATATCTATGAATTAAAGGTATGAGACATACCGATGGCTACATGCAACATACCAACAACACTCACTCACAAATTAGGAGGATATATCATGGGTTTATTACAAAACGGTAAATGGGTAGATCAATGGTATAACACCGATGCCAGCAATGGAGAATTTCGGCGCCAGCATAGCCATTTTAGAAACTGGGTAACCCCTAATGGCGAAGCTGGACCTAACGGCGAACAGGGCTTCAAAGCAGAAAAAGGGCGTTATCATTTGTATGTTTCACTCGCCTGCCCCTGGGCCCACCGCACCCTGATATTTCGCAAGCTCAAACACCTAGAAGACTATATCGACATTACGGTGGTCGATCCATTAATGCTGGAAAATGGCTGGGAGATGTCTGATCCTTTGTACAACCTGGATTTTTTGTATCAACTCTATCTAACAGCCGACAAAAGCTATGAGGGCCGCGTGACTGTGCCGGTGCTATGGGACAAACAGACAGCAACTATCGTCAGTAATGAATCGTCAGATATTATTCGGATGTTCAATACAGCGTTTAATTCTTTGACCGGGAATACCGTCGATTATTATCCCGAGTCTTTAGTCGATAATATTGAAACGCTGAATAACCGAATATATGACACCATTAACAACGGCGTCTATCGGGCCGGGTTTGCAACGACCCAACCTGCCTATGAACAAGCCTTTTATGCTTTGTTCGATTCATTGGATTGGGTGGAGAGCATCTTGTCAAACCAGCGTTATTTGGCTGGCGACAATATTACCGAAGCCGACTGGCGTTTATTTACCACCCTGATTCGTTTCGACGCGGTGTATGTCGGACACTTCAAGTGTAACCGCCAGACAATAGCAGAATACCCTTGCCTGAGCGCCTATTTACGAGAACTTTATCAAGTTCAGGGCGTAGCTGAAACAGTCGACTTCGAGCACATAAAAACCCACTACTATGCGAGCCATAGCACGATCAATCCAACCGGCGTCATTCCCCTGGGACCAGAGCAGAACTTTACCAAGCCGCACGGCCGCGAAAATCTCAGCATCGCTGCATAAATACACTACGAAGAGACCATAAGATACAAGCAGACGGAGAAAGCACATGACACACCTTGTAAGACTTATCGATTCCATAGCCGCTAACGATGGAGATGGCGTGAAAATTCAACGAATCGCCGGCCGGCATCTAAACTCGGTACTCGATCCTTTTCTAATGATTGACGAAATCAATTCGGACAATGCCACCGATTACATTGGCGGTTTCCCAGAACACCCGCACCGCGGTTTCGAAACGATTACTTACATGAAAGCAGGGCGAATGCGCCATCGCGATCATATGGGCAATGTGGGAGTTATTCAGCCAGGCGACGTGCAGTGGATGACGGCCGGTAAAGGAGTCATTCATTCTGAAATGCCAGAACAGGACAGCGGCTTGCTGCATGGATTTCAGATATGGCTAAACTTACCTGCTGCCGAAAAGATGAAACCCGCCGCTTATAGAGATATTCGTAGTGCTAGCATCACCGAAAAAAAACTTGCGGATGGAGGCCTGATTCGAGTGATTGCCGGCAATGTTAAGGTGGAAAATACTAAGTTATCGGGACCCTTACCGCCGCTAACAACCCAACCCATATTACTCGACGTGCAACTGTCTGCCCATGAAACCGTCGAATTGATATTCGAAACTGAGAACCCTATTCTTGTCTACTCATATGACGGGCAGGTTCATGAGCGAACCGAGCGTACTGAAAGACAAAATGAAGGAGGCGCCTATAAAATAAAGCGACGGCAAATGGGCATATTCGCCAAAAGCAGGCAGTTAATCCTTGAAGCGGGCGAATCAGGCGCCAGCTTTCTCCTTTTAGGCGGGCGAGCCATTAAAGAACCCATTGTGCAGCATGGGCCTTTTGTCATGAATAACTCAATGGAGATTGAGCAGGCAATAGAAGACTATCAACAACAACGGTTCGTATAAGCAACTGAATCGGTCCAGGAATGAGTAGCACCGAGTACGACTGGCTACTATTTCTGGAATGATCTTGTCTTCCTGGCGAATACAATCCTGACAATAGCATTCAAAAAATGCCCCTTCACACAAACCTCAAAACTAAATACTGACTGAGACATAACATTAGCTCTCTGGCGCTAATGTTATCGGTATGACGAAGCTAAAGCGCGATTTCTCCAAACTCCCTAGGGACGAATTTTAACAGAGCGGTTGCCAGTGATTAGTTCTCGTGGTTTCATTGCCTGCGTATTAAAACCTCATACTCTATATTCGACACTTTTATGACATCAGAAAAAACAAAAGATCAGAAAACCAACAAAACGGCTAGCCTCGGGCCTCTGCACGGCGTTCGTATTCTCGATCTTTCCGCGGTTGTTTCAGGGCCCATGGCTGCAATGGTACTAGCGGACCAAGGCGCTGATGTCATCAAAATCGAACCCCCCGGCTGGGGTGACGGCATTCGTTTTCTTGGTGCTAGTCGCAATGGCTTAAGCTCGATTTTTTCGATGATTAATCGAAACAAACGCTCTTTAGCGATCAACCTGAAACATCCTGCAGGTCGAGCGATAGTCTGTAAGCTCGCCGAGACAGCTGATGTGCTGCTCCAGAATTACCGCCCTGGGAAAATGAAAACACTGGGATTGGATTACGAGAGTTTAAAGGTAATAAACCCCAATCTCGTTTACGCCTCTATAAACGGAATGGGAGAAGTAGGACCTTATGCAAAGCAAAAAGTCTATGACTATGTCATTCAGGGCATTAGCGGTGCACTGGACGCTCAGTCGGAAGACGACCAACCAAAAATGATTCGTTCAATTATTTACGATAAAGTCACTGCTCTCACTGCGGCTCAAGGTATAACCGCCGCGCTATATGCCCGCGAAAAAGGTGCCGGCGGCCAGCACATAAAAATCCCAATGCTCGACGCAGGGATTTATTTCAACTGGCCCGACCTTATGTGGAATCACAGCTTTAAGGGCGATGGTGTCGAGCATTCAGGTGACCTTGCCGACATGTACGAAATTAATACCGCCAACAATGGCTCGATTGTTACTCACCAAATGAATATCGACTGCTCAAATCATTCGACTGAGGAGTTAATCGAAATCTTCGCTCATAACGAAATTCCTGTTGCACGAGTCAACAGCAGAGCTGAGGTCGCCGAGGACCCACAAGTAAAAGCGCTCGGCATACTCGAAGATATTGAACACCCTCGTGGTGGGTCGATGATTCAACCCAGGGCGCCCGTTGAATTTGGGCACAGTATATCCAATAAACGAAGACCTTCACCGGAAGTCGGTCAACATACAGCAGAAATTCTAGAGGAGCTGGGCATGTCGATTGAAGAAATGAATGAACTGGCTTTGGCAGGCGCTATCGGATAAACAAATTTTCCCAATGCACTGCCGTGCACTTATCTCAGTCAGCCCAAAAAAAACCGCTCCCGGACGTCAGCCATTTACTGCCTGCATAAAATCGCATGGAACCAAACATTCCATCCACCTTATAATTTCCCCAGCGTTCGACATAAAAAATCGCCGAGACAGCGAGTGAAGCCTAGCCAATAAATGAATAGCAAGAGATGACAATCGGAAAGTAAAAAAAAGAACCTGCAAACTCATTGCAGATTCTCTTTTTTAGAAAACTAGCAAAGAAAAATGCCTCTGCCGAACTAACGAAGCCACCTTAACAATAGCTCACGTGCTAGCTACCCCGCCCAAACATAGCCGCTGCGGCTGCAAATTCGTCTCTGGTGAGGCTACCATCGGTGTCTTTATCCATTTTTTCGAAACCACTGGCAATCATTTTACCAACACGCCCCCTCAGTTCACTGTGCTCCAAGCGACCATTAAAATTGTCATCCAGCATACCAAATAGACGACTATCCCCTAACGACTTCTGATAATCATCCTTCATATTGTCGCTTGTCTCATCTTTCCAGCGGTAGCTAACCGCAGTGAACAACATCTCTTCGTGAGACTGTTCACCCCAGGTGACAGTGCTCGCTGCGTCTGGATTCGCAGGATTGTTCGTCGAATTGTCATATTGGGTACGCACAATCAATTTGGAGCCAGCTGGCACATCTATGGGTTCAGCAAACTCATAATTACGCTGCCAATTAAAATCATAACGAGGTAAAGACAACAGCAGTTTCTCTTTCCCGTCAGGATAAACCATCGTCAGAGTTGATGACTGCCCACGATAGTGCGCATGGGGAAACGCCGAATAGAGCTCAGCATCTTTCGGGAATTCGATGTATCCGACTTCTTCGTGCCCTTGTGTATTTGGCGGGATCTCAATTGATGCATCCAAGATAAACATGCCACGTATCATCAACTTCGGCTTTTCGTCGTAAAAATACAACCCGATCTGAGTTTCGTCTGTAACCGCTTTTCCATAACTCGTATAATGCATTTGAAAACCGATTGCTCCGCCTGCAGGTAAATAAGTGCCTATATCATCGCGCGCAATCGAAGACTCTGCGCCAACCGCATACCCTCCAACAGACGAACCCCATTTTGTTTGGCTGCCTTTCCCATCTTTCGGCATTTCCTTCATCATACCGCTCAAGACGTGATGGACAGTCTCTCGAGAGCCCACTTTTACAGTGCTAGCTCGAAGCCATTTTGGTTCTGTTAACGGGTTTTCAATGACAGGATAACGATAGTCAACAATCCCTGTCGCAGGGACGTCAAAGGGCGGAAGTGTGAGAATTAAATCTGGTTCACCCAGTGGCCAGTCCTTAATAGGATCTCGCTCCACAATCAAAGGATCACTACCCGCGCCGCGAGGCGATCCCGCTTCAATCCAATGCACGAGCGTTTTTATCGCATCCGGTGACAAACTTTTGTCCCGTAGGAAATGTCCAACTGCCGGATCGGCGTGCCAGGGAGGCATTCGGTCGGTTCGAATCACTTCGCGAATCATTGGACTAAAGCCTTTCACCATTTCATAACTGCTCATTGCCCATGGACCGATACCGCCTTCCTGATGACAGCCGATACAGTTCTCTTCCAGTATCGGAACGATCGTATCTTTATAAGAAATATTAGCATGCTGTGCACGCTGGTCACGCTCGGGAAAATTCACCAGGCAACCAGGTGCGTTAACTTCGCTTACCTTAATACTGTCGCCGGCGACAATTGCGTCCAGCGCGTCAGTAAGATAACTGTGTCCTACCTTGGCCTTTTGATTTTCGTAAGTCAGGCGATCATCGATTGGTCCGTGGTAAACCACTTTCCGACTTTTGGGATCGATAACAAAAACCTCGTGGGTACGGGTGACATTTAACGCTTCGCCGACGAGCTGATTTTCGTCGACCAATACAGGAAGATCAAAACCAAACTCTGTAACTTCTTTGGCTATGGTTGCACGATTGTCTTGCAAATTAGAGTTTAGAAGGAAAAACTTTATTCCTTTGTCAGCGTAACTGTCACGGACTTTTCGCATGGCAGGCATGGCATTGCGAACAATAGGACAACCATTACCCTGCGTCATCAAAACAATAGCAGGAGCGCTCGTATCGTAATACAAACGGTGGGCTGCACCCGTATGGTCTAGCAGCTCAAAGTCATCGACAGGCATGCCGACTATACTTGTCGTCGATGCACTTGTTCCCGCCTCTGCTTTACTGATTAGAGAAAAACCTAAAAACTGCCCAAGGCTTGAGAGCAAAACAGTTACTGCAACAGCGCCAAGGACTACCTTACCTGCACCAGCAAATCTAAATGTTTTCATAAATCCCTCTATCAAATTGCTGAAATATTAATCGATAAACAGTAACAGAGGCTTACACTATTGGCTAGGTAAAATAGGCTATTTCAACCACCATTACTAATTGGTAATGGTGGTTGAAATAGCCTATATGCACGACCGGAAATCTTCCTATATTATTGGAACTCCAAAGATCTTTAGCATCCTCCATTTACGGTTTTATCTATCAAAATTTTTCCTTCTCCTCAATGTATCGCAATGCACGCGGAAGCGATAAACGAGGCCGTTAAGAATTATAGGGAGGATTTCCAGCAGCGCCGCAAATCAGCAGCTAAAAAAATCGTGACAAATTGCATGCAAATCGGTATGTTGATGAATTTGAAGCAGGAATAACACGGAGGCTGGGCTTGACTGCAACAAGATTCTCAATGTTTAGTGATCGTCGTAAAACTCGGAGTCGCAGGAGCCAGAATGTTTCTATGCCCAGAACTTTGAATAGACGCGAAGATGATGATCGTCGACAAAAAGGATTTCAATCAAGACCTTGGTGGCTCAGCATCAGCTATTGTGAAGAACTCGTCAGCACAAAAGAAAGCCCGATCGAAAACGGCCCGTCATCAACATCCCAAGAAGACCATTCATTTTAACACTCTGCTTAACTCCAGTTCACACACAAACGCAAACATCCACTCTAGCTCATAAATATAAGGGTTTTTTACGTCAGCTATTGCCCACGAACTATCTAAAAAACAGCCCGTTAATATGGTGAAATTGTAACAACGAATTGTTCTTATATTTGGAAAAAGGAAGTGACAAAAAGGTAAGTCATCGTAGACAGAATCAACAATCACTATTAGAGACCTAAGAAAAGAAAAACACTCTGAGATGACGGACGTGAATCAAACCTTTCACCAAAACAAAGCGTTTTTAAAAATGGCCGTGTAATTATGTGGTGCAACCTTCCAGAACCGATTTCCAGATAACAGGCTCGACTTCGATAGTACGAGAAAATAGTGGCTATTTCATTAATTGAGTGAATAATTTTTCTCGGCTAGAGATCATTTCTCGATAAGTTTGAATCATAGAAAAGTCGACCCCATCTTCAGTTAGTTGCAATTGTTTCGCCTGTTTTTCCAATGCTCTCACTTCTTTTAGTAGCTGCTCCTTTAGTACACTTGTTGCTTGCGGGTTCCTTCCGTCTGAGATTTCTCTATGCTGGCACTGATTGAGCGCTAGAAGTTCCATTGCTCTTGTCATAACAATTTCCTTGTCTGATTGGTAAGCTAATTAGCTTCGCTCTTAGTCACGGTATCCTAGCCGTAACGAAGCGGTCCCTAATAAGGCTATCCTTAAACTATATTTCTTAGCTACTTTAACCATAGCAAAAAATTCCATACCTGGATAAAAAAATCATACAAAGTGTGAGGTTTTTTTACTTCTTCATTAGCTCCATAGCTTTTTTTAGAATCCGCCAGTTAACCGAACGCTGCGCGCCTCAGGGTAATTTCGACCGCCATTCAGACAATCGGCCACCTATAGCATAAAAATGGGGATTAATTAGCGACTCCTTTTGATTGTACAAAAAACGGCTGTATTCGACAGTGAGCAACTCACCTCCGGCCGCCTCAAGAACAGCTTGACCCGCAGCTGTATCCCACTCACAACAGGGCGAAAAACGTGGGTAGATGTCGCCTCGCCCTTCCGCCAAACGGCAAAATTTTAGAGCGCTGCCAGACTCTATGGCGTCAACTTCACCAAAGCCTAGCTGCAGTTTACTAAGACATTCATCTAAGTCACGACTGTGATTACGGCGACTAATTAATACGCGGACTCGCTCTTTGGGCACACCGACAACGTGCAATGGAACCTTTCCCTCTGAAGTTATACTCCAGGCACCGCTGTCTTTTGCGCCACAGTACGCCCGGCCTTCCAGCGGCACAAAAACGACACCTAATACGGGCCTACCGTCATCAATCAGCGCGATGTTTATTGTGAACTCACCATTTCGGTCGATAAACTCTTTCGTTCCGTCTAGAGGATCAACCAACCAATACGCCTGCCATTGCTTTCGCTCTTGGTAATTAGGCGCATCTTGCTCCTCTGATAGGATCGGTAAGTCCGGGGTGAGCTTAAAAAGCTCACCCACAATGATAGTATGAGCAGCCTTGTCGGCTTTTGTGACAGGCGATGAGTCCTCTTTTAACTCAACCTCAGGCAACTCCTCACCGTCGTAAATATCCATAATGGCATCGCTCGCCAAACGGCAGATCGCCACAATTTTATCTGTCAGCCCACGCAGACTTGAATCATCAATAATCATGTAGTTAGTTCCAGTTGATCTCGAACCATATACAATGCTGCTACGGCGTAAGCTTCACAAAAATCGTCATTCAGTATGAGTTGGCTTATGTCGCGAAGAGGGTATGGGACCAGCTCAAGCGGTTCTGGCTCGTCACCTAGTAACCGCTCTTCGTACAGCTGTTCTGCCAAAACGACACTGATTCGGTTACCCATGTAGGACGGAGACAAAGCCAATTGTTTTAAAACCGTTAATTTGTGCGAACCGTAACCAATTTCTTCTTTCAGCTCCCTGTTTGCTGCGGTAACCGCATCTTCACCTACATCCATTGCACCCTTTGGCAAAGAGAGATAGTAATCACTCACTCCGGCTCCATATTCACGGACTAACAGTACAGTTTCAGGATCGAGCATTGGCACCACCATAACCGCTCGATCAAAACCTGGGTTAATTCGTTCGTAGCTACGCTCTTGCCCGTTACTAAACTTAAGATCCATTTTTTCCAGATGAAAAAATCGGCTGTGATACAACCATTCGGAGTTGATAATTTGAGGTTTTTTGTTCACATTTTTCGTCTCTTGCCCTGAAAGAAAATTACTGCCACTCACCGTTTAGTCATTTCATTATTGGTTGTTACGCACCGCATAATGACTAGCTTGCCAGCAAGCTTACACTAATGACAATCTGAAAATAAAACTACTGGGGATAATCATCCAGCGTCGTTCTATTGCGACGTTCCACGATAACTGCGGTTTACGAATATAAATATCTAATATTTCATTTAACTTGACGATAATAGGTTTCCCTCCCGCACGAAAAACTTCATAATCTCGTTCCCATAACGCGCAACGTAAATTCGGCGTAGACCATGATCAATTGGCACGATATCGATACTGTCTTACTCGATATGGACGGCACCTTACTGGACCTCCATTTCGATAATTATTTTTGGCTGGAGCATCTTCCCAGACGCTATGCCAGTATCCATGGCAAAGACGAAACATCATGCCGTCAAATACTAGCCGATCATTTTGAAAGCAAACGAGGAACCTTAAACTGGTATTGCCTGGACTACTGGGCCGAGCAATTACAGTTAGACGTACCCGCGCTGAAACGAGAAATACAACACATGATCACTATTCGCCCTTTTGTGATGGATTTCTTGACGCAATTACAACAGAGCCCAAAGAACGTCATGCTGGTAACCAATGCTCACCGTGCTAGCCTCGATATCAAGCTGAACAGAACGGGTATCGCCAGTTTATTTGATGAAATCGTTGTATCCCATGACTATAGGGCCCCGAAGGAGGATCAACAATTTTGGCAACAGATGCGCATCAACCATCGCTTTGACCCAGCGCGGACTTTGTTAATCGACGACACAAGTAGCGTGTTATTTTCAGCAAAACAATTCGGGATTAAACATTTACTGACTTTATTACAGCCCGACAGCAAACAAGCCGAGCGCCAAGAAACCGAATTTCCAGGTATTTTGCACTTCGACGAGATTATGCCGATTCAAAAATTCCCCGAAATCGAAAAAGGACAGTACGTGTGACTGAGCATCCCTACCCCTCCGAAAAAGTACGCATCGACAAATGGTTGTGGGCTGCTCGTTTTTTTAAGACACGCAGTCTCGCCAAACAGGCTATTGAGGGTGGTAAAGTTCATTATAATGACGCTCGCAGTAAAGTCAGCAAAGAAGTAGAACTAGGTGCCATAATTACCTTGCGTGCCGGTTGGGATGAAAAAGAAATCGAAGTCATCGCCCTTTCCAGCCAGAGGCGCGGAGCTGTAGAGGCCAATCTACTTTATAGAGAAACAGAGCAAAGTGTAGAAAAGCGCGAAGCGGCAGCGGACCAACGCAAAGTCTTGCGTGGCCTAGGCTTACAAAATGACGACAAGCCAAACAAAAAACAGCGCCGACAAATTCACCGGTTCAAACAAATTAATCCAGAGTGATCGTAAATTCACGCGTGTTATTGCTCACTCATGCGAACAACTTTTAGCACCACAGAGCAAAAGCCCTCTTCCTTCTAGAACAACGACTCCAATAACTCGACTCAGAGCATCCCAAAAATTGATATCGAGGGTATTAACTCCCCCTGTAGTAGTCCTTGTAATAATTTTTGAAATGTCTGACAAACCACACTCGCGCGCCGGCTCCACAATCGTTATACTCCGCGGCTATGAATGATCAATTACAACGCTTTCTTTTAGACAACACAGATATTCGCGGCGAGCTCGTTCGCCTGGACAAAAGCTATAAAAATACACTAGACGCACATGTCTATCCTGATGCCGTCGCTCGTCTATTAGGCGAGTTCCTGGCTGCTGCAGTGTTGCTGAGTGCAACGCTAAAGTTTGATGGCAATATAAGCTTACAAGCCCGCAGCAATGGCGAGATCCCGTTAATTGTTGCCGAGGCCAGCTCAGAACACACATTGCGAGGTATCGTTCGCGGAGCCGACTTTGCAAGTAGTGACGACTTCAAAACCTTACTAAGTAACGGACACATGACCATCACGATAGAACCAAAACAAGGAAAACGGTACCAAGGTATCGTCTCTCTTGAGGGAGACAACCTTGCCGAGTGCATCGAGTCTTATTTTCGCCAAAGCGAACAACTATCGACCCGAGTCTGGTTAAGCAGCAACGGAAAACAAGTCGCCGGTATGATGCTGCAACAACTGCCGTCTATAAGTGATGCTCAAATTGAAGCTCGAGAAGCAGACTGGGAACACGCTACACACCTGGCAAACACTCTAACAAGCGAAGAATTACTCGGTTTGGATTTCAACCAATTGCTGTACAGACTTTATAATCAGGAACAAGTCAGGCTCTTCGATCCCGCAGACTTGGAATTTAGCTGTCATTGTTCTCGCGATAGAACACTGAGAGCACTAATGACCGTCGGAGAAAAGGAGCTTTTAGAGATCATAAGTGAACAGGGGTCAATAGAGACTGACTGTGAATTTTGTCACCAGCACTACCAATTTGACGCCAAAGATATTGGCGAATTATTCGAGCCCTCTCTCCATTAGGACCTTTATTCATATCGATGATGTTGCAAATAGCGCACAAGATCACTTCTTGAATGGCCAACTTAAAACTTCTTTGCCATAATGCCCACCTAAATAATAGGGCATATATTGACACACTGGCTTTCAAATATGCGGAAAAGCAGGCTTGGGAATATTGGGACCGCTTTTTAGTCAAATCTGTTTTCCAAAAATGCATATTCGACGAGACATTGTGATAGGTACCAAAACTTTCCAAGAGTAAGACGTTAGGTCGGCACCCCGCTTTCAAAACAGGACACTAGAATGAGCACTACGACATACGCAAATTTAACCCACGCTCAGCTTATCGAGCACTCATTGGCGCGAAACGAAGGTCAGCTAACTGATAGCGGGGCACTGTCTGTTACTACAGGCAAACGAACAGGTCGCTCACCGGCAGACCGCTTCATCGTGCAAGAACCATCAACATCTGACGCTATAGAATGGGGTAACGTTAACCGCCCCATAGAGCCAGAGGTCTTTGACACTCTGTGGAATCGTGTCGAAGACTATTTATCGCAAAAAGATCGATTCGTATCCAACCTTCACGTCGGTGCCCACACAGACCATTACCTACCTGTCGTGGTCAACACGGAGACAGCATGGCAGTCTTTATTTGCGTACAACATGTTTATTCGTCCCGAGCAAGGCAAGTACAACGCCAAAGGCAAGGAAGAGTGGACAATATTGAACGTTGCCAGTTTCGAATGCATTCCGGAACGTGATGGCACTAATTCCGACGGCGTCGTAATGATCAACTTTGCTCAACGTAAAGTATTATTGGCGGGCATGCGTTACGCAGGCGAAATGAAAAAAGGCATGTTTTCTGTACAAAACTTCCTTTTACCAGAAAAGGACGTTATGTCCATGCACTGTTCGGCCAATGTTGACGAAGACGGTAACACTTCTTTGTTCTTTGGGCTCTCGGGAACAGGTAAAACGACATTGTCTGCCGACCCGAGCTGTTATTTGATTGGCGATGACGAACATGGCTGGGCGAAAGGCTCTGTTTTTAATATTGAAGGCGGCTGCTATGCAAAAACCATCAATCTTAGCCAGGAAAATGAACCCATTATATGGGACGCTATTCGCTTTGGCTCAATTGTCGAAAACGTAGCTATTGATGATTCAACTCGCACTCCAGATTATGACGACTTGACTCTTTCCGAGAATGGCCGCTGCTCTTATCCACTCGAACACGTCGACAAAAGAATCGTTGAAAACGCCGCAGGAGAACCAAAAACGGTTATCTTTCTGACTTGCGACGTGTCTGGGGTACTTCCTCCGATTTCTATTCTTTCTAAAGAAGCTGCGGCTTTCCACTTTCTTTCTGGTTATACCGCGCGCGTTGGCTCAACTGAGATAGGCGCAGAAGCAGGTATTCACCCGACCTTCTCAACCTGCTTCGGAGCACCATTTATGCCTCGTCCGGCGGGAGACTATGCCGAATTATTGATGAAACGCATCGAAGATTTTGACTCTCAAGTTTATCTCATCAATACCGGATGGACCGGTGGCTCAGGCGGCGCAGATGGCAAAGGCTCTCGCTTCCCAATTCCGGTCACTCGCGCTGTCGTTTCGGCAGCTCAACGGGGCGAATTGCTTAACGTTGAAACGGTACATCTTGACGCATTAAATCTAGAGATCCCAAAATCCATTAACGGAGTAGACCAAAAATACGTCAATCCTCGCGAAGCATGGGCAGACACGGCTGCTTATGATGAACAGGCGGGGAAATTAGCGGCAATGTTCCAGGAAAACATTACGAAATTCGATGTATCCGATGCCATTGTCAACGCGGGGCCGAAGAAAGCCTAAGCTTCGTCTACATACTCAATGAAAGGGGTGATTCGTCGGAATCACCCCTTTTTTTTTTGCTAATTAGCACCCAGACCGTAAAAATGTCATTATGGACACTACTTTAGAACAATCACGGGTACAATTATTGAGCCCGTGACTAAACCTATCAGTAAACAGCTATAAAATTTTTCGGCATTTAGCAGGACAGTTTTTTCTGAAATTCACTGATTGCGCTTTTTTACATCGCCGCAAGAAAACAACGACTCACCTATCGCTAACACCAAAAAAGAGTCCAATAATGCTACCACCGTCTCCGTCAATTTCCGATATCGAAAAAGCAGCTGCTCGAATCATTAATCTAGTTCACAGAACTCCCATTATGAGTAGTCGACTGATTAATGACATTGCAGGCTGCAAATTATCATTTAAATGCGAAAACTTGCAGAAAACAGGCGCCTTTAAAGCTCGCGGAGCCAGCAATGCCGTAATGCAGCTCAGCGAAAAACAGGCTGCCAAAGGAGTAGCAACTCACTCTTCTGGAAATCATGGCGCTGCACTTGCTCTCGCTGCTCAAAACAGAAACATACCGGCTTTCGTGGTATTGCCAAACAATGCCCCACAACTGAAGATAAAAGCTGTTGAAGGCTACGGCGCAAATCTGATTTTTTGTGAGCCGACTCTTGCCGCACGAGAACACGCAGTTGACGCTGTCGTCGCGAATACAGGTGCGCATTATGTGCCTCCCTATGATTATTTTGATGTGATATGCGGCCAAGGAACGGTCGGGCTCGAGATTCTCGAGCAATTGGCTGGTGAAGAACCCGATGTCATTATTACGCCTGTCGGTGGGGGAGGCTTACTATCGGGTACCGCGATTGCCGTAAAATCTAAAGCACCTAATTGCAAAGTCATCGGTGCTGAACCCGAGGGAGCGGACGATGCATTTCGAAGTTTTAAACTCGGCCAACATATAACGCAACATACACCCGATACGATTGCTGACGGTTTACGCACCACGTTAGGAAAGATCAATTTTCACATTATTAGAAACCACGTGGATGACATTCTTCTTGTGAATGACCAGCAAATTATAACGGCAATGCAGTTAATATGGTCACGCATGAAATTGATAGTGGAACCTTCTGCAGCGGTTCCCTTAGCTGCTGTACTAGCTAATAAGGAGCTTTTTTCCGGCCAACATATTGCCATTGTGCTCAGCGGTGGCAATATCGATTTGCAACAGCTTCCGTGGCAAACTTGACGCTAACTATCGCTTAATTTTACATTTCCATGGTAAATTAAGTATTGAAAGCCTAGCACGTTATGGAAAATCGCCATGTTAAATAATGAAGATACTCAAAAGATCGACTGCGACCATATCGAAATCGGTATGAAAGTGGTGGAACTAGACTGTCCTTGGATAGAGTCGCCCTTCACAGTGAAGGGCTTTAAAATCACTTCTGAAAATGAAATAAGGCAACTCCAGCAGCATTGTAAATCTGTCTTTATTGCCGTCCCAAACCCAATAAAAACCGAAAAACCTTATCTTGAAGAAAACGAGTACGTTTACAAAAACAACCAATCATTTGACCAAGCGCTACCGAAAGCCAAAAGCACCCACCGTATGGCCCAGACTGTCGTAAAGGGGTTTTTAAAAAACTTGCGACTCGGGCACGAAATCGACACTGGGGTTGCGAAAAAAGTGGTAAAACAGTGTGTTGATAGCGTAATAGCCAACGAAAATGCCATGATATGGCTGAGTTTGTTAAAAAATGTCGATGAATACACCGCCCAACACAGCCTTAATGTCGGGTTACTGTCAATTGTTTTGGGGCGGGCCGAAGGGTTGTCACCCACCGATCTTGAGACAGTCGGCCTATGCGGCATGATGCACGACATGGGCAAATCAGAAATTCCTCTAGATATACTGAATAAAGAAGGTGCATTTTCAGGGGACGAATTTGCAATCATGAAATTGCATACCACGAAAGGCTACCATATTCTCAACAAGAAATCTGACATGGAACCCATTGTCGCCGAGGTCGCCTACTCGCATCACGAACGCCTCAACGGACAAGGCTACCCGCGACGTTTACCAGCCGAGCAAATTTCGTATTTTACCCGCATCGTTTCTATCGCCGACACTTACGACGCCATTACGAGTGCTCGCGTCTACAGCCCAGCAAAAACATCTCTGGAGGCATTGACTATTTTAGTGGGTGCGAGTGGCAGCCATTTCGACCCCGACCTGGTGAAGCGCTTCGTTGCCTGTATTGGTGTTTACCCAGCGGGTGCCATCGCCGAACTTAGCACTAAAGAAATCGGTATCATATTACCGACCGACAACAAGCATCAAAACTCCCCGAACGTCTTGATTGTCAGAGACAAAAATAAGGCCAAATGTCGAGAAAGAGTATTGAATCTAAGCCAAAAACCCGAAGATGGAAATCAGAAGTTGATTCGAATTAACCATTTACTGTCTGACGGAATATTCGACATTGAATTAGCAAATTATCATGGTCAAATCACCGAACTTTCCGACCAATAACTGAGCGTTTCATTTATGCGGTTACGTAATACCTAGCAAAAAAATAATGCCACCACAAGCTGCCAACTTGACGAATGTTTTTGCATAATAGCCGCCCCACAAAATTATCGGCGACCATCATACCCATCATGCACAACATCTCTCGGAATATCGCTTTACTCATATCACAAGAACTCAACGTAAAGCAGCAACAAGTCGACGCGGCTATCGCCTTATTAGATGAAGGGGCAACGGTTCCGTTTATATCGCGTTACCGAAAAGAAGTGACTGGTGGGCTCGATGACAGTCAAATGCGCTCATTGGAAGAACGCCTCAGATATTTGCGAGAACTTGAGGATCGCCGAAAAACAATATTGAATAGTATTAACGAGCAGGAAAAAATGACACCTGAGCTCGAACAATCCATTTTGAGCGCCGATACCAAAACCCGTTTAGAAGACTTATATCTTCCCTATAAACCGAAACGCCGAACCAAAGGCCAAATCGCTATCGAAGCCGGACTGAGTCACTTAGCCAATGGGCTTTTTGATAATCCACTGCTCGATCCTCAAATCGAGGCAGAGCGATATATTGATGCCGAAAAAGGGGTTGCCGACACCAAGGCAGCCTTAGACGGAGCAAAATATATCTTAATGGAGCGGTTTAGCGAAGATGCAAACCTCTTGAGTAAACTACGAGCTTTTTTGTGGCAAGAAGGGATAATGTCGTCGCGTGTCATCGTGGGTAAAGAAACGGAAGGCGCAAAATTTCGCGACTATTTTGAGCACGATGAACTGATCAAACAAGTGCCCTCTCACCGTGCTCTGGCCATGTTTAGGGGCCGCAATGAAGGTTTCGTGTCACTATCGATAATGACCGAAACTCCAGATGAAGCAAACCAAAAAGGCAGCTCTGCCAACGCAACTAGTCCTTGTGAAATCATGATAGCTCAACATTGGGAAATTACCGATCAGGGCCGCCCGGCCGATCGCTGGCTGAAAGAAGTTGTCCGTTGGTGCTGGAGAGTTAAGCTCTATACCCATATTGAAACAGATTTAATGGGGCAATTAAGAGAAGCTGCCGAAGCGGAGGCAATTAATGTTTTTGCAGGTAACTTAAAAGATCTTTTACTGGCAGCACCCGCGGGCCCTAAGGCGACTATCGGTCTCGATCCGGGGCTGCGAACAGGCGTTAAGGTCGCAGTCGTGGATGGCACAGGAAAAGTTCTCGACCATTGTGCGATATATCCCACTCCCCCACAAAACAAACTTGTAGAGGCCTCTGCAACCATTGTTAAACTCGCCCAAAAACACAACGCGGAACTCGTTGCTATTGGCAACGGTACAGCCAGTCGCGAAACTGATAAATTTGTCGGCGACATTATTGCTCAAAACCCTGAATTGGGATTGAGAAAAGTCATGGTCAACGAATCCGGCGCCTCCATTTACTCGGCATCGGAGTACGCTTCCAAAGAATACCCTGATCTCGATGTGACAATTCGAGGAGCGGTTTCGATAGCACACCGCTTACAAGATCCTTTAGCCGAACTGGTAAAAATCGACCCGAAATCTATTGGTGTAGGCCAGTATCAACACGACGTGTCGCAAACGCAACTAGCCCGCTCACTCGACGCGGTGGT
>JBLHNZ010000019.1:0-18918 GCA_047623245.1 Oceanicoccus sp.
CTAGCCCATTGACCGCGGCCAACTCTGCCGCGTAATTGATGTAATTGTGCAAGACCAAGACGCTCAGCGTTTTCAATAATCATTAGGCTGGCATTACTCACATCGACGCCTACTTCGATGACTGTTGTCGCCACCAAAACATCCAGTTCATGATTCTTGAACGCAAGCATAATCGCGGCCTTTTCATCGTTTTTCATGCGGCCGTGAATGAGCTGGATACGCAGTTCGGGTAAAGCCGCTTGTAATGCTTCACAGCTCTCTTGGGCCGCTTGCGCAGTCAATGTTTCAGATTCTTCTATTAAAGTACAAACCCAGTATGCTTGCCGTCCCTCCATGCAAGCATTGTGAACACGACTGACCACTTCCTCTCGACGATTATTGTCAATAACGACGGTGCGAATGGGAGTTCGTCCCGGTGGTAACTCGTCGATTACTGATGTATCGAGATCAGCATATGCGCTCATCGCAAGTGTTCTTGGAATAGGCGTAGCTGTCATAACCAATTGATGCGGTTGACCTACCTCGGCACCGGCTTTTTCCATCAGAGCTAATCTCTGATGAACACCGAAGCGGTGTTGTTCGTCGATGATGACTAAACCTAACTTGCTAAATTGGACCTCTTCTTGAAACAAGGCGTGTGTGCCAATAATGACTCCGGCCTTATGGCTTCTTATGGCTTCGAGTTGCAGTCGCCGAGCTTTGCCTTTGACTTTTCCCGTAAGCCAGGCGAGTTCGATGCCCAAGGGTTGAAACCACTGATGAAAGTTGTTGAAATGCTGTTCGGCGAGAATTTCTGTGGGTGCCATGACAGCTACCTGATAATTAGCGGCAACGGCTTGTAGGGCTGCAAGTGCGGCTATCACCGTTTTTCCAGAGCCCACATCCCCCTGAACTAATCTCAGCATGGGAGTAGACTTCGCCAAGTCCGTATTGAGCTCCCCGGCAACGCGTTTTTGCGCGCCGGTTAATTGAAAACCTAAATTGTCGAGGAATTTGTTACTTAGGTCGCTCTCAATAAAAATGGACGGCGCTGCCAGGCTGCGTGTTTGACTGCGCATCCGTAACAAACTCAGGTTATGTGCAAGCAATTCTTCAAAAGCCAGGCGTCGTTGAAAGGGGTGTTCGCCATTGCGTAGCAGTTCTACCGGTGCGCTTGGTGGGGGTCTGTGTAGATAATGTAAGGCGGCCTCGATACTGACGTGGTCGCTCTTAAACGTAGTGTTTTCTGAGAGTAAATCGATAAGCGTGTCTGGTTTCAACAAAGTGAGCGCTTGCTTACTAAGATTTCTCCAGGTGCTCTGTGTTAACCCATCTTTACTCGGATAAATGGGAGTCAGGTTTCCGTCCATTTCTAACGGGTTATCCGCATTGATGGGTTGATATTCTGGATGATATAGTTCCAGCCCACTAGCACCGCGACGCGGTTCTCCATAGCAGCGTAAACGCATTCCTTGTTGCAGGTTCTGTTTTTGTGTTGCTGAAAAATGAAAGAAGCGTAAGGTCATTGTGCCAGTGTTGTCCTTTAGGCGGCAAACTAAGCTGCGACGACGTCCAAAGGTGATATCCGCTGCTATAATTTCTCCTTCAATGACACAGTCTGACCCTATTTGTAGTGCGGCTATTGGAGTGATAGAGGTGCGGTCTTGGTATCGCAGCGGGAGGTGGAATAATAAATCTTGTACGGTACAAATACCCAGTGCCGAGAGTTTTTCTGCCATCCGTGGCCCGACTCCTTTTAGAGTTTGAATTGGAATTTGGTCGAGAGTTTTAATTATCTATAACCTTTCATCTGCAATATTTTTTTGCTCACCTTGATATGGAGTCTTTACTGAGCAGTACGCTGTACAGTTTACGATATTTCAGGCTCTAGCAAAGAGCGGTGCCGACAATTAAGCGCGGTTTTGCACGGTAGAATAGCTTAAATCGTGTTGAGGCGTTTTAGGTGCAGGCAATAGCGTCTCCTAAATGACATTGGCTGATGGCCTTACTGAGTGCGTCTATCGCTTGATGCCTAGGAAAGCTAGCACGCCATGCCAATGCGATAGTGCGTTTTGAAGCTGTTGACAGGAGGGGCCGCGTAACAAGGCTGTCGCTTCCGTACTGGGTCAATTGGGCTGCTGAAGCAGGCAAGATAGTGACGCCTAGCCCGGAAGCGACCATATACTTTAGGGTTTCCAAGGAGCTGCCTTCAACTACAGACTGTAAAGGATCGCTGCCATTCGGACGTTTTAGTCCCGGACATGCCTCTAAAATTTGCTCCCTGAAGCAGTGCCCTTCACCGAGTAGTAATACTTGTTCTTTTTCCAGTTGTTTCGGTGTGATAACTTTACTGCTGCCCAGTGGATGATTTTTGTGAAGTAATACGACAAAGTTTTCCTCATATAGGTTTTGACACACGACTTCCGGTTCGTTAAAAGGCCTTGCAATGACAATTGCATCAAGTTCGCAGCTTCTTAGCTTCTCTCGCAATACGGCGGTATAGTTCTCCTCTATGTAAAGGGGCATTCCCGGTGCAAATTGTTTTAGTTTTGGAACAAAGTGTGGAAACAGATAAGGCCCAACAGTAAAAATAGCGCCAATTGAGAGAGTACTCGCTAAAGGATCTTTACCCTGCGCGGCAATGTCGTTAATGATACTTGCTTGCTCTAGCACCGACTTTGCCTGCAGGATAATTCGTTCCCCGATGGGCGTTGCGCGTACTTTATTGCGGCTGCGCTCAAATAAAGATAGGTCTAGCTCTTCTTCGAGTTTTTTAATCGCGATGCTCAGCGTAGGCTGACTGACAAAACATTTCGTGGCGGCTTTTCCGAAGTGCTGTGTTTTCTCAAGTGCAACGATATAACGCAATTCGGTGAGAGTCATATGTCTATGTCCTTGCAGTATGGAGTCGCCGGGCTCGGTATGAGATTTGGGTGTTACCAACAATTGCCGAGCTCGTACGTTATTTATCGCTTTTTAGCGGTCAGCCCCAGAGAATCATAAGTCAGTTGCTAGAGACATCATTTGTAGAGGTCTCAGTCGCTGTCCCATCTTTCTTAATAATCAGTTTAAAGTGATAGAATGGCTTCAATTTCAACGGCAGCACCTTTCGGTAAAGCGGCTACCTGAACGCAAGCTCTTGCCGGATAGGGCTCTGAAAAAAACTGTGCCATGATGGAATTCACCTCGACAAAATCTTCCAGATTAGTCAAAGATATATTGATCTTTACAGCGTCGTTCAGGCTGCCTCCAGCAGCTATAGCGACTGCGCTCAGGTTAGCAAATACCTGAGTTGTTTGTTCTTTGATACCACCCTCCACCAATACCATGGTCTCTGGAATTAAGGGGATTTGACCCGATAGGAAAACGGTATCTCCTACCTTGATAGCTTGGGAATAAGGACCGATGGCGGCGGGGGCTGTATCTGTTGTAATTATTTCTTTTTTTGACACGGTGATTTCCTATCGCAAAGAATCTGAATTTAAAAAAAGTAAAACCCAATTTATGGACGCATATTCAGTGTTTTGCTCGTGTGACTTTTAGTACCGCTTTAATACTGCGTATATGCTTCATAATTCGAGCCAAATGTATTCGAGAATGAACACCGACAACGACACTAACACTGTTTATGTGAGGGCCTTCATCCTCTACGCCAATCTTTTCTATATTGGCATCTAGACTGTTTATTTTAGTGGCTAGCACAGAAATAATGCCGCGGCTTTTCTCCAGTTCGATAATCAGTTCGACCGAAAATTCCCCTTCTACATCCTCCGCCCAACGCAAGGGTACCGAGCGCTCCGGGTTATTGCGAAAATCGAGACTATTGTGACAGCGGTCAGTATGTACGACCATGCCTCTTTCTGCACTTATAAACCCAACAATAGGGTCGCCGGGAATGGGGAAGCAGCAGCGCGCGAAATTAAGCTGAAACCCTTCGCTACCGCGTATCGATAATGGTGGGTGGCTCGAGGTTTCCGGGTGAGTTGTTTTACCTTCGGCATCTGTTTCGGCGAGTAATTGATGCGCTGTCAGAAAAGAAACTCTATTCCCTATTCCTATCTCTTCCAATATTTGTTCGAAAGTGTTGGTGCCAGTGTGACTAAGGAGGCGTTGTTTCTGCTGGTCGTTAAGCGCTGTAATACTGGAGTTGAGTTCAGTCAGCGCTTTGTCAAGCAGGCTTCTTCCCAGCACAATGGACTCAGTCGAACGCTGGCTTTTGAGTGCGTGTCGAATATTGGTACGCGCTTTTCCGGTGACTACAAAATTTAACCATGCAGGATTAGGTTGGGCGCCGGTAGATGTGATGATTTCAATAGTTTGGCCGCTCTCTAATTGCTCTGACAAGGGTGCAAGGCGACGGTTTATGCGGCAGGCAACACATTTACTTCCCACATCGGTGTGAACGGCATACGCAAAATCGATAGCAGTGGAGCCCTGCGGTAGTTCCATGATTTTACCCTTGGGGCTAAACACGTACACTTCATCTGGAAACAGGTCTATTTTAACATTTTCAATAAATTCCAGTGAGTCTCCAGCACGCTGCTGCATTTCTAATAAGCCAGATAACCACTGGCGCGCGCGGGCATGGCTACTATTGAGTGCTTCTCCATTGGTCGTTTTGTAAAGCCAGTGTGCGGCAATTCCATGATTTGCCATTTCTTCCATTTCTGCAGTGCGAATCTGAATTTCTATGGGAACGCCGTGCATGCCAAATAGAATTGTGTGCAGAGATTGGTAGCCATTCGATTTGGGGATGGCAATATAATCTTTAAATTGTCCGGGTACGGGTTTGTAAAGACTGTGAATACATCCGAGAACTCGATAACAAGTATCAACATTCTTGACAACAATTCGAAATGCGTAAATATCCATTATCTCGGAAAAGGACTTTTTCTTGCTGCGCATTTTCTTGTAGATACTGTAGAGGTGTTTTTCGCGCCCCGATACCGTTGCTTGGTGATTTTCGCGTTCCAGACAGGCTTCGATCGACTGCCGAATTTGATCGACGAGAGCGGTGCGATTGCCGCGAGCCGACCTTACCGCCGCCTGAATGCGGGCTGAGCGCATTGGGTAGAGTGTGGCAAAGCCTAAGTCTTCAAACTCAACTCGAATATTGTGCATACCCAGTCGCTGTGCAATAGGGGCATACATATCGAGGGTTTCTTTGGCTATTCGGTAGCGCTTTTGTGTTTTCAGGACACCCAGTGTGCGCATATTGTGGAGACGGTCGGCCAATTTTACTAGAATTACTCGTATGTCTTTTGCCATCGCCAAGGCCATTTTTTGAAAATTCTCCGCCTGTGCTTCTGCGAGAGTCTGATCTTCCATCCGTGTTAACTTGCTAACTCCGTCGACGAGATCAGCAACGGTTTCTCCAAATTGCGCGCTCAGAGCCAGTTTGCCGATACCGGTATCTTCAATGACGTCGTGAAGCATTGCGGCCATCAAGCTTTGGTGGTCCATATGCATGTCAGCCAAAATTCCAGCGACGGCCAAAGGGTGAGTGACATAAGGCTCTCCGCTTCTGCGACTCTGACCTTCGTGGGCTTGCTCGGCGTAATAGTAGGCTCTCTTAACCTGGTTAACTTGCTCCGGTGACAGATACCCTTTTAAAGTGCCCGCAAGTGCGTCAATATCCTCGACCTCTTTTTTTCTGTCGTGCTGCTGAAAGAAGCTGTATTGTTGCATTTAGCGAGGCTCCAAGAGCTGTAAATGGTGTTTAGGTAGGTGAAACACGAGATTAGTTTAAATTGTCGCGAAAGATCGACGACAAACTTTCACTATACTGTGTGATAGTAGAATCTATAAGGGAGAAAATCTAGAGTTTAGCGCTCAATGCCGACGTAAACCGAACAAATGGCTATCTGCAGTCTAAGCGCTGTGGCTATTTGACTGCAGTCATTAATTTTTACTATCTGTTCAGAAAACTCATTTAAGTTTAGATGCTAGGTGCTTGATCTAAATCTGAGTTGTCTAGGTCAAGTAGAATTTCTTCAGGACTTTCTTCTTTCGGGTGCATAATTTCACTGGCGGTTATTAGGCCATCAGCGAGTTCGCGTAAGGCAATAACCGTTGGTTTGTCAGAATCTTCGCTGACTAAAGGCTCTGCACCACCCGTAGCAAGCGCGCGCGCGCGCTTGCTCGAAACCATAACTAATTCAAAGCGGTTCTCTACTTTATCTAAACAATCTTCAACTGTAATACGGGCCATTGCACGTTATCTCTTATCGCTAATGTTGACATTACTTCTCGCCCTTCCATTTGCCGTTCGGGGAGAGATAATACCAACCAATCATTTTGGCCGCGCATTATATCAAAAAAGAGTAGTTTAGGGTAGCAGTGCCTTTAAAAGAGCACTATGGCGTTGTTTTTGGGGTTCAGTGCGTAGACGTGAGCTTAGTAGTATCGTCCGTAGGTCTTGGAGTGCATCGCTAAAAACATCATTAATCACGATATACTCTGCTTCAGCGTAGTGCGACATTTCGCTGCTAGCTTCTGCCATTCGTCGATCAATAATGGCCTCGTCATCCTGTCCTCGAGACGTGAGACGCTCGCGGAGGGCGGTTAGCGACGGCGGCAATATAAAGATCGATATAGTTTCTGGCATTTGGGCGGCCACTTGCTGCGCACCCTGCCAGTCGATTTCCAGAATGACATCTATGCCATTGTTCAGCGTTTTGTTGAGCCATTGTTTTGAGGTGCCGTAGAGGTTACCAAATACTTCGGCGTACTCCAAAAAATCGTTTTCGTTTATCATTTGATGAAACTTTCCCTGATCCACAAAATGATAATTCGTGCCGTCTTTCTCGCCAGGTCTAATACTGCGGGTAGTGTGCGAAATAGACACTTGTAGACGATCTGTCAGCTGAATGATTTCCCTTACCAAACTGGTTTTCCCGGCGCCTGAGGGGGCGGAAATTGTATACAGGGAGCCCCGATAGAGTTTGGGTGTATTGGTGGAAGGCATGGGATAAATTTCCTGACGTTTTATGGTGCCGTGCTAAAAATAGACACTGTTATTCGGTGTTCGCGTGCTCGGGTATACCCGAAAGTATTGCGATGTCTTATTCAATATTTTGAATCTGCTCACGCATTTGTTCAATTAACACCTTTAGCTCCACTGCGGCCTGAGTGGTTTCGCTGACTATTGACTTGGAGGAAAGCGTGTTCGCTTCGCGATTGAGCTCTTGCATCAAAAAATCGAGGCGACGACCGCAAGCTCCTCCTTTTTTAAGTACTCGGTGAACCTCCTTGATATGAGTATCAAGACGGTCGAGCTCTTCGTCTACATCTGCTTTCTGAACTAACAATACCATTTCTTGTTCCAGTCGGTCTGGATCGAGTTCAGCCCTCAATTGTTCCAGTCTGTCGCTCAATTTGACCCTTTGCGCTTGAAGAATAGTAGGTAATTGTGCTCTCACATTGACGGTGATATCTGCAATCGTTGTTAGGCGTTGTTCGATGAAGTCTTTCAGGGCAGAGCCTTCGCGTTCTCGACTTTCGACGAGTTGTTGCAGGGTCGCCTGAAACAGATCTAGGATTACAGGCGACATCGCTTCGGTGTTGATCTCGGCATCAGAAATCACCCCAGGCCATTTCAGAAACTCTAATGGATTAAGTGTGGTGGGTTCATCTAATTGATTTTGAACGTTTTTTGCCGCGCTAATAACCTGGCCGAGGAGGTTCTGGTCAATGGACAGCGTGCCTGAGTTACCGGCAGCGCCCAATTGAATGCGCACACTACATTCGACTTTTCCTCGGTTAAGATTTTTCCGAAGAATGTTTCTTAAATCATTTTCCAGGTGCCGGACGTTTTCTGAAAGTTTAAAAGATGGCTCCAGATAACGGTGATTGACGGAACGTATTTCCCAAACGAAAGAGCCCCATTTTTGTTGGGATGTTTGGCGGGCGAAGGATGTCATACTGCGAATCATGAACGGGTACACCTAACGAAATAAAACATTATTCTAACTGGAAATTTTCTGCTGTAAAACATTATCGAATAATTCGCTAATTGTTCCGCTGGAAAGTGTTGGTATCGGTACTCTTATATTCACTAGAAATGTCTTGAATGCACCGGTTTTGATGTTCGATAACGAATTTATGGTTATCGTCATCGCTCTTGGGCGTAGTTTCTAGGATAATACTGGCACGTCGCCCTTAGAGCACAAATGTGGGGCGTAATTATTAACGAATCTAGGAAGTAGCATGACAGTAACTAGGCCCAGTGGGCGCAGCCACGATCAATTGCGCGAAATTTCTATTACTCGTAATTTTACCCGTCACGCAGAAGGGTCAGTATTAGTTACTTTTGGTGATACTCAGGTTATTTGTACCGCGTCAGTTGAGAAAGGTGTACCCGGCTTCCTCAGAGGGCAGGGGCAGGGTTGGATTACGGCTGAGTATGGCATGTTGCCACGCTCTACAGGCAGTCGAATGGGCCGAGAAGCTGCGCGTGGAAAACAAGGTGGACGTACTGTTGAAATACAGAGACTAATTGGACGTTCTTTAAGAGCAGCTGTCGACTTAACTCTACTCGGGGAAAATAGTATTACCATCGATTGCGACGTGATTCAGGCAGATGGCGGCACGCGAACAGCATCTATCACGGGTGCATGCGTCGCCCTTGTCGATGCTTTCACCACCATGCGTGAACAAGGTATTATCTCAACCGATCCGCTCAAACATATGATCGCAGCCGTTTCCGTTGGAATTTATAAAGGCATGGCGGTACTAGATCTGGATTATCCGGAAGATTCTAATGCGGACACTGACATGAACGTGATCATGACGGAAAAAGGTCGATTTATCGAGGTGCAAGGCACAGCAGAAGCCGACCCTTATAGTCGTCAAGAGTTGGAGCAAATGTTGGGGCTAGCAGAGTCCGGTATCAGCGAGTTAATAGTGAAGCAAAAGGAATCCTTAGCTTCGTAGACTATCGGTATTAAATGTCTGCGGTTGTTCAAGTCGATGCCTAAACAAAGCTTCTTTTAATCGAAGCCTTGTTTAGGCAATTGAAATAAATTTTCCTATCCAGAAAATATTTCGTAGTCATAATCCATCATGAGCGGCGCATGACTGGAAAAAATCTGGTTTTTATATATCGCACCGTACTCGACCGATGACTTTAGGCCTGAAGAAATAACCTGGTAGTCTACCCGCCAGCCGTTTCTGGTTCTGTCATTATCTGGCCACCACGTGAATTCATCGTTGTCTTGGTTTATTTCACGAAAGCTGTCGACGTAGCCTAAGTCACTAAATAGCTGACTCATCCACTGTTGTTCTTCCGGAAGGAAGCCGGAAACATTTTCACTGTCTTCCAAATCCTGAACATCATTCACGTTATGAGCAATATTCCAGTTGCCACAAATAACGAATTCCCTGCGTTTATTGCGAACTTTGCCGAGATGGTTTTGGAACAGTTCAAAAAAATCGTTTTTGCGAGACTGTTCGTTGTCATCAGCCCGGTAGGCAGAAGGCGCCAGCAAACATCCGATACTGATATTCTGGAAGTCGGCTTGAATATATCGCCCTTCCATATCAAAATCGACGAACCCTAGTCCAGTCATAATCGCTTTCGGCATTTCTCTGCAATAAATGGCCACACCATTACTGTCTTTTTCTGCCGCATCAAAAAAATAGGAGTTATATCCCTCGGGGAAAAAAACATTTTCCTTTAATTCATATTCCTGAGCTTTTAGGTTCTGGACGCATATAAAGTCTGCGTCTTGGTCTAGTACCCAGTCATAAAATCCCTGCTTTTCGGCCTCTCTGAGGCCGTCAGCACAAAAACTAATTATTCTCATGGTTTGCTTCGCATTGAATCAATCTGTATTTTACGTCTGTAAAATATTAAACAAGCTATGATACCCGAGCTGACCAACATATGGAAAAAGACTTTTAAAAAGTCACTAGTTGGAGGAAAGGCGGTATAGTACGCTGGTTTTGGACGCATATACTCCGAAAGATATAGCCGTTATAACAGGTTGTTGTTTAATTTATTATCATAGTTTTACACAATACTACTATTTTACTCAATAAAATTTAAAGTTGAGTCACTGGGTGTTTGTGGTACCAAAAAATACACCATCATTGTGACAAATGACTAATGTACGACGAAATAGCTTCAATTTTGAATCGATTTACTGGTTCTAGACAGTTGTTACCGAAAGTTGCAAATTCCGTTAGTAAAAGTATTCTAGGGTTTGCGAGTAAAAACGATAGTATTAGTTTAGATCTTGTCTGTGATTCTGCCAATAAAATCAAAGAGAAACAATATGGAAGATTACCAACAACAGTTTATCGAGTTGGCGATAGAGCGTCAGGCACTCTGTTTTGGAAAATATACATTGAAATCGGGGCGGATTAGTCCGTACTTTTTTAATGCAGGGTTATTTTGTAGTGGTGCGGCCCTAGCTCAGATAGGTCGCTGTTACGCCAAGGCGATTGTTGATTCTGGTGTCGAATTCGATTGCTTATTTGGGCCAGCTTACAAGGGGATACCGTTGGCTGCAGTAACGGCTGCCGCACTGGCTGATGATTTTGGCCGAGATGTCCCCTATGCCTATAACCGTAAAGAAGCTAAGGATCACGGTGAGGGGGGCGTCATTGTTGGAGCTCCTTTGAAGGGTCGGATTCTTGTTATTGACGATGTCATAACAGCTGGGACCGCAGTTCGAGAAGTTATGTCGCTTATTGATGAAAGTGGTGCCGAAGCTGCTGGGGTTGTCATTGGTCTCGATCGTCAAGAAAAAGGTAAGGGTGAATTATCGGCTATTCAAGAGGTCGAAAGGGACTATAATGTCTCGGTAATTAGTATTGTTGACCTTGGGCAAATAATCACTTACCTGCATGACATTGATAGTCGGATGGAAGACGTGGTTCAAATTGAGGCCTATCGAGAGCAGTACGGTGTTTGAAAGCAGGTCGAATTGTTATAACAAATGTGTGTTAGTTATGGAGAGTAAAAATATTTAATGCCTATGATTAGTTCGAGAATACGCTGCACTGGTCGAAATTCACGCGGGAGGATAAGCAAATTGGTTTCCTGGGCTCCAGCTATATTGATCGTGTTTTGCCTTAATCTACAGGCAAATAATCAACTATACCGGTATAAAAATGACGAGGGAGTACCTGTTATTAATTTTCGAATTCCACCAGAATTCGTACACAAAGGGTATGACATTATCAATCCCGATGGCAGCCTTATTCGCAAAATTCCTCGGGCGCTTTCCAAGGAAGAGTTATTGCTACGCAATACTGATGAATCGAGAGTCCGTTTTGCCGAGCAGGAAGAGCAGCGTTTGCGTGCTTGGGATAACTCGTTGATGTTGCGATACAGCAGTATGGACGATATTGAGGCTGCACAAGAACGAGCTATGCGGGATCTAAAAGTTCGAATCAGTATACTGAAGAGTAATCTAACTACTATAAAGTCGCAAATTGAGCGAGAGCAGCTTAAGGCTGCAAATATTGAGCGTAGTGGTGGCGAAGTTCCTGAAGAAATGAGTGGTAATATTGATATTCTGCGTTTAGACATTGAGGACACTGAGCAATCGATTGCGGCGCGCAGAGACGAAATCGATTCTGTGAATGCTGCCTTCGCACGCGATATGAATAGATTTACTGCATTGCAGGATCGCGTCAATATGCGCCGACAGCAATACAAAAATGCGCCAGCGAAAAGATCGACAAATTATCAGTAAGTCGGCAAGTAATTACGGGTCCGAGCGAGAGATGGGTGTTTGTTGAACTCGATGTGTTATCTATTCTGATTCAAGAGCATTTTCGGGAAATTGTCTGTTGTTTGTAGCCGCATAAGTTTCTTTATAAAAACCATCGACAAGAACCGACCATTGCTCCCGCCAGTTCTCTGTGGGTTTGCGTTTAAATTCACTGCGGACAAATTGAATGATTCGTCCTTCGGCTGTTGCCATGAGCATATTGACGGCAATGGCAATGGGTATCACCGGTCGAATGCCTTCTTTTATTTCCGCTTCGCGCAGTATCTGTTTTAGCTGAGTTTCTAGTCGATCGAAAAACAATGCAACGCGCGTTCGTAGTCTATCTGTTTCACCAGCCAGAGCGTCTCCCGTTAATATGCGGGTAATGCCGGGGTTCCTTTCGGTGAAGGTGAGTAATAAAAATAGGATTCTTTCGCAGCTGTCAATGGCGTCCAGATCGTCATTAATAATCGAGCTCACGCGGCTAAAGATTGTGTCTTCGATGAACTCTATCAACCCTTCAAACATTTTTGACTTGCTTGGAAAGTGACGATATAACGCAGCTTCCGATACCCCGACCTCCTTGGCGAGACGTGCTGTAGTAATTCGTTCTCCTGGGCTGACTTCCAGCATGTGAGCCAACGCTTCGAGAATTTGTTGTCGACGGGATATTTTTTTTATCACTTATTTTCCACTTGTCGAGTCACATCGCGATAATTCAGGCATCGCGAATTTGATCGTTTATGCTAAACGATTTACCGCGTGATCTGCAACAGCAAGTACAAAAGAAATTACCTGCTTTTAGACAGAATTGGTATAGGCATTCCAGAAAGCTGCAATAGTGACTAATTTTAAATGACTAACACTTAATCTTAAACAGCTTCCTGTTTTTGGTTTGAAATTAGAGTGCCGACTCCTTCGTCCGTAAATATTTCTAAAAGTACTGCATGGGGGACTCTTCCGTCGATAATATGAGCGCTTTTAACGCCCTCTTTTACCGCATCGAGGGCGCAGCTAATTTTTGGCAGCATACCTCCGTGTATTGTACCGTCTGCAATAAGTTCGTCGACTTGCTGTGTGCTGAGGCCGGTAAGAACTTCATTGTTGCGATTCATTAATCCTGCCACATTAGTCAGAAGCATCAACTTTTCAGCACCCATAACTTCAGCGATTTTTCCAGCGACTAGGTCTGCATTGATATTATACGAGGCGCCATCGACACCGACACCAATAGGAGCAATAACCGGGATAAAGTTACTGCTGAGTAACATGTCTAATACCGCGCGATCAATCGACTCAACTGCACCGACGTGGCCAATATCGATAATCTCCGGTGCGGTCATTTCAGGTGACTGGTGCGTTACCTGCATTTTTTTGGCTTGAATAAGGTTGCCGTCCTTACCCGTAAGTCCGACGGCTTTGCCGCCATTGTTGTTTAGGAGGCTAACGATTTCTTTGTTAACGCTGCCACCCAAAACCATTTCAACGACGTCCATGGTTTCACTGTCTGTGACGCGCATTCCGTCAACGAACCTGGATTTTATATTGAGTTTCTCTAGAAGGCTGCCTATTTGCGGCCCTCCGCCATGCACGACCAGAGGGTTCATTCCCACTAGCTTCATCAATACAACGTCGCGAGCAAATTGTTCTTTTAGTTTTTTGTCGGTCATGGCGTTTCCGCCAAATTTCACGACAATGGTCTTGCCGGTAAAGCGTTGAATATATGGTAGCGCCTCGGTTAAAACGTTAGCTATTTTTATTGCAGAGTCACGTGCTAGTGACATGGTATTTCCTTTTAGTGGTGTTGGTGTAATGGATCGTCTTTTTGGTTTTCTCGGTTTCGGGGGTATTCCGTCGATTTCAAAAATTGAAAGGTATTTCAGTTTCAACGGCAGTCAGCTGCTCTTTGAACTGACTCTTAATTCTTTGCATTGCTTCGTCTGTATCAGCTTCAAACCGGAGAGTGAGCATTGGTGTTGTATTCGATGCTCGAACGAGGCCCCACCCATCGGGGTAGTCAACACGTATGCCGTCTAGCGTTGAGATCTTTCCGCCATCGAACTTCCCGGAGTTAACAAGGCGTTCGATGATGGAGAATTTTTGCTCTTCTCCTGTCATCACCTTTATTTCCGGTGAGGATATGCTTTCCGGAAAAGCCTCGAGTTGTAGATCGAGGTCAGGATCTGTAGTGCTCAAAATTTCTATTAACCGTGCAGCAGCATACATCCCGTCGTCAAAGCCAAACCAGCGTTCTTTGAAAAAAAGTGGCCCGCAAACTCTCCGCCTAACAGGGCGCCAGTTTCTACCATTTTTTCTTTCATAAAAGAGTGCCCGGTTTTCCACATAATGGGTCTGCCGCCATAATTGCTTATTAAGGTGTTCAAATTACGTGTGCATTTTACGTCAAATATGACGTCCGCCCCAGGATTTCTAGAAACCACATCTTGGGCAAGAAGCATTAGAAGACGATCTGCTGCCACAAATTTCCCCGACGCTGTAACGACGCCAAGGCGGTCGCCGTCTCCGTCGAATGCGATGCCTAGGTCCGCTTGTTCCTCAATTACTTTACGCTTTAATTCTTCTAGATTCGATTCTATCGTAGGGTCTGGATGATGGTTCGGAAAGTTTCCGTCAATATCACAAAACAGCGGTACAACATCGCAGCCTAATTCTTCGAACAAGCGTGGAGCAATCTCCCCGGTAACGCCATTTCCTGCATCGATAACTATTTTTAGCGGCTGGGCAATCGCTACATCATTAATAATATAATCAATATATGACTGTTCGATTTCCTTGGTTTGATAACTGCCCTGGCCACTGACTAGGTTTTTGTTCATGATTCGGTGACGAAGGTTTTCTATGGCCTCGCCTGATAATGCTCGACCGCCAATAACAATTTTTATGCCGTTGTATTCTGCGGGATTGTGGCTGCCAGTTACCATTACTCCCGTATGTGTCGCGAATTCATGTGTCGCGAAGTACATCAATGGTGTTGGCGACATGCCAATGTCGATAACGTCTCTCCCGCTGGCCAATAGGCCCTTGGTTAGAGCTTCGAGGATTCGGGGAGAGCTATGCCTGCCGTCTGATGCAACCACGACATGTTGTTGCCCTTGATCAAGTGCCTCGCTTCCAATAGCGAGACCGATTGCGTAAACGACAGGATCGGTTAGCTGTTGTTCAGCGAGCCCGCGAATGTCATACGCACGGAAGATGGTTTCGGAAATATCGAGTAGTGACTCTCTATTCGTATCCTCGCTTCCTGTCACTATTTCGTCAGTGGTGCTAACAGGTTCTTTTGTTTGCGCCGTTTGCTTTTGCCCGTTCGGCTCTTGTGAATCGGAATTGATCGAGTTCTTTAGTTTCTCTTTGATTTTTTTGTTCGCGTCTCCAAAACCCGGTAGCGTAAACGAGGATGGTTTGCTCTTGAAAGTAGTAAGTATGTCTAGGTTTTCGTTTAGTGTCTTCTGCAGTGCCCGCTTTATGAAAAAAGCGTCGGCTATTAGCGTCAAAAAAACAGCGCCGAATAACGCCCAAAAAACAGTACTGTTGAGGCTACTGCGAGAAATTAAGACGGCGGACGGAACGAAGTTAACTGTCCAGGATGATGACGATATATCCGCTGAAACCTTTAGCGTTGTCGAGGCCAATGGTCCTGTTGTTGCGATAATGTTTTCTTTATTTTTAAATTTTTGGACTAAATTTGAACTGCCGATATTACTATCGAGCTGAGCGAGTAGCGACTTAATGTACTCGCCATCCAAGGTTAGAAGTAGAGCTCCAGTAGCAAATTTTTTCTCCGGAGACTTAATGGACTCTGCGAGAGAGAATAGCCATTTATCGCCCACTTTGTAAGCTTCAGGTTGAACGTCGTTGCCAGAACTAACAGCGCGTAGAATGTCCAGTTCAATGTTATTACGAAGCTGGTGAAGCTTTTTGTCGAATGATGCGATACCCAGCGGACCTAGGATCATCAGCTTTGCGCTTATCGATTCTGGAAACGCTCGGTCGAGCTCAGTTTGGTGGCGCTGAATGGTTAGTTCATCTTTGTTTTCCAGAGCGGTCAGCAGCTCTGCAGCGTTGGCGAAGGCAGACAAGCGAAGGCGTAATTGACGTAGTGTGTGGTTTATCAGAGACGCTTGACTGTCGGCCATAGTTTGAGCTTGCAATTGGACGCTGGATCTATCCAATAAGGGACGTTCAATAAGGCCTAAATAGCCAAAGCTGACTACGGTTACGAGGAGTGTGAATATAGTGCCAGTAGCGATTACCGATTGTAATTTACTGCTAGACTCATTATTTTTAGTTTTCTTGGTTGTAGCTTTGACAGCTTTATCTTTGGCCATAATGATTCAGAAGTTTATATCCGTTTCTCTGGTAGTTGAATTTGGGTTTATAGAATGCTGTTCGACGTAAATCGTTCATACTGGTAGGTCGCGGCTGAGTTGTCCAGCAAGATGCAGTTAAAATAGTCATACGAAGACATTTTTTGCAATTTCTGATAAGTGGCAGGCGCTATTTTCTGTAATGCTCATTAATTTCGGCAATTAGTTGCCGGCTTAACTGCCGCTTGGAGGTCATGCCCATCGACTTCATGCCGTCTTTCCAGATTACGGAAACAGCGTTGTTGTCGGAATTAAAGCCAATTTCCTTATTTGCGACATCATTTGCAACGATTAAATCTAACTTCTTTTTCTCCAACTTACCACGTGCAAATTGTTCGACATTTTGTGTTTCGGCGGCAAAGCCCACCGTAAAAGGGCGGTATAGGTGGTTTGCGACAGCGGTAATGATATCTGGGTTGCGTGTGAGCTCGATATTCATTGACTCCGACGACTTCTTGATTTTCTGGCTAGCAGCTGCAACTGGGCGGTAGTCTGCGACGGCAGCGGCTCCAATAAAAATGTCGCAGTTGCCTAGCAGCCCTAATACTGACTGGTGCATTTGCTCTGCACTTTCGACGTCTATGCGATGGGTGTTGTCGGGCGTTGTCAGTGCGACTGGGCCAGAAACTATGGTAACGGACGCGCCAAATTCAACGGCTGCTGATGCTAGTGCGAAACCCATTTTTCCCGAACTGTGATTGCTGATGTAGCGAACCGGATCGATGGCTTCGCGGGTCGGCCCCGCTGTAATGACGACCTTGATTCCGTGGAGTAGCTTGGACTGGAATTGTCCTGCTGTCAGCTCGACTATCTCATCGGGCTCAAGCATTCGCCCTGGGCCGACGTCTCCGCAAGCCTGCGACCCTTCTCCTGGACCAAAGACAGCAATCGCTCGCTTGCTGAGGGTTTGCAAGTTTGCTTGAGTTGCCTGGTTACGCCACATTGCTTGATTCATGGCGGGCGCGATGGCGATGGGGGCATTAGTGGCAAGGCACAGTGTTGACAGTAAATCATCGGCCTGACCGGCCGCAAGTCTCGCCATAAAGTCCGCACTCGCTGGAGCAATCAGAACTAGGTCTGCCCAGCGAGCTAGTTCTATATGCCCCATAGCTGCCTCAGCTGCGGGATTTAGTAAGTCGCAATGAACAGGGTTTCCGGAGAGGGCCTGTAAGGTCAGCGGTGTGATGAACTCTTGCGCAGCCCGAGTCATAACGACCTGGACACTAGCTCCATGATCTTGCAGACGTCGAATGATTTCAGCAGCTTTATAGGCGGCGATGCCCCCGGTAACTCCGAGTAGTATATGCTTGTTGGTTAGTTGGGGCATGTCGCTTTTTCTGCATTAGTGTTTGATGTGGTTGATTGTAAGGCAACTATTGGCTCGAGTGTAGTATGCTGTGTAATAAGATGCATTTTCGTATTAGATGAATTGATAAAAACAGGCAGTCATGGAGGACTGATGTTATGGCTATTACCGACTGGCCTGAGGCCGAGCGCCCCAGGGAAAAACTGATCAAACTGGGTGCGTCCAGTTTATCGAATGCCGAGTTACTCGCGATCTTCCTCAGGACGGGCACTCCGGGTATGACTGCGGTTGACCTGTCTCGACAGCTATTGAGCCAATTTGGTGGCCTTCGTGCTCTCCTAAGTGCCGATCAGGGAGAGTTTTGCAAGGGTTATGGGCTGGGGTTGGCGAAATTTGCTCAGCTCCAGGCTGTATTGGAAATAGGTCGGCGCCATTTGCAAGAAGGGATGGAGCGAGGAGACAGTCTAACTTCTGCGGACATGACTCGTCAGTACCTCACTGCCAAGCTGCGAGATCAGCAACAAGAACAGTTTGCCTGCTTGTTTCTCGATAGTCAGCATCGTGTGATCAACTTCGAAATATTGTTTTATGGGACGATCGATTCGGCCAGCGTTTATCCACGCGAGGTTGTGAAGCGCTGTTTGCAGCTAAATGCTGCTGCGGTAATCTTGGCGCACAATCACCCTAGTGGTGTCGCAGAGCCCAGTCAGGCCGATGAAAGGATAACAGCTAGATTGATAGCTGCGTTGGCGTTGGTAGACATCCGTGTACTGGACCACTTCATTGTCGGTGACGGTCAGTTAGTTTCCTTTGCCGAGCGCGGCCTATTATAGGTGGTTTGCTCAAAAGAACGCCTATATACTACGTTTTTTTACTTATTGATTGCCTTTGCATGTCTGTTCTGGTATAAAGTCGCGCTCAGTTTGATGAGGCCTAGATTAATTTGTTAATTGTCTTAGATCGTTGCAAATTCCGAATCAATCAGAGCGAGAAGCATCACTATATAGTTTGATTCATTGGTGTTTGCTACAGCAAAATTTTCGTGAACCCATTTCTGTAGCAGTTGCTGCTGTTATTTAATACACTAATTAGTAAAGGGACGCATCATGTCCAGAGTATGTCAGGTTACCGGCAAGCGCCCAGTAACGGGAAACAATGTTTCCCACGCAAAAAATCGTACCAAACGTCGTTTTCTTCCGAACTTGCAAAAGCATCGTTTCTGGATAGAAGCCGAAAAACGTTTTGTTTCACTACGTATTTCCGCAAAGGGTATGCGTATTGTTGATAAAAATGGCATCGAGGCAGTTTTGGCTGACCTTCGTGCTCGTGGCGAAAAGGTTTAAGGAGTAGATCATGGCTAAAAGCGCACGCGATAAGATCAAGTTGGTTTCTACAGCTGGTACTGGTCACTTTTATACGACAGATAAAAACAAGCGTAACACTCCAGATAAAATGGTGTTCAAAAAGTATGACCCTGTCGTACGTAAGCATGTTGAGTATAAAGAGTCGAAGATCAAGTAGGTTT